>JAISJR010000040.1 GCA_031261425.1 Planctomycetota bacterium | reverse complement strand
TAAAATGTCGCCCATAAATTACGCGCCCTGTAAGGGCAACGCAAAAATTTCCACTGCCCTTACAGGGCGTTATATTTTTTTGTTGTCCACCAAACCCAGCCCGCCGGAAAATCGAAACCACCGATTTTCCTTTGGGCTGGGCTGGGACGCTCTGCCGCTTCGCGGCGGCGGTCAGAATGATTTACTCGCTTAAACCGTCAGTTAAAACCGACGGCAATACGAATCTTACCGTTCAACTCATTTGAAAAGGAGTAAAAATGTTAATCCCCCCCCCCCCCGTGCGAGCAGGTTGGAAAATGAAACCTTATCTCCTCGCCCCGCTATTTTTGGCGGTGATGTTGAGCGCGTTCACGGTGAACGCCGCCGACTTGGAACAGACGCTTTACGGCGTCGGGATTCCGGTGGGCGATGACGGTAAATTATGGAATCCGGGTGGCGACGGCACTCCCGATAATCAGCAACTCGACCCGACCGGCTATATGAATTCGGCGGGCGCCGTCGGCGCGGAAGCGCTGTGGAATGTCGGCATCACCGGCAAAGGCGTTACCGCCGCCGTGGTGGACGGCGGGTTTTATACCGACCACGAAATTTTTAACGGCGGGAAAATCGTCAACAATTACAGCGGCGGGGTTGAACGCCACGGCACGCACGTTGCCGGCACCGTTTTAGGGATGGCGCCGGACGCGCAGTTGTATCTGGGGCTATACAACCCTACTCCCGCAACATCATTTGCGGGTATTGCCGCCGCTGCGGAAGAGTTCAATATCGTCGCCGCGAATAACAGTTGGGGACCGGCGGCTGTTACCGCTCCGCCTTTCTTCGCCACCCCCGAAGATTTAGCCAGTGCGTATGAGATTAACGAGCCCGGTGCATATGAGAATTTACAAAAGATGCTTGCCGCCGGCGTAACGGTGATTGGCGCCAGCGGGAATAGTGGTTTTGATGGAATGATGACGTATATTAACGGTTTGCCCGAAGTAGTTGCGGTCGGCGCGTTCACGCAATATGGAAACATCCAAGTTTTTAGTAACCAATACGACAAAGGGAATTTATTTTTGTTGGCGCCCGGCACCGGTATTTATTCGGCGAGTGAAGTCGCCGGCGGCGGCAGTTATTACCAAAATATGGGCGGCACCAGTATGGCGTCGCCGCACATTACCGGCGCCGTGGCGTTGTTGCGTTCCGGCGTGCCGACCGCCACGACCGGCGAAGTGGTCAACGCGCTTTACGATACCGGCGATGTATTCACTTACGACGGCAGTAAAGAAATTTTCGCCGACCAAGTGCCGGATGATTGGGGCGGGTTGACGAATGGGGTTGGTACGGTTACTGCTTGGATAAAGGGGCTTATCGACTACGACAGTTCGCCATACGTTACGGCGCTCGATAGCATTAAAACAAAACTTGCTGGACAAGGCGGCACAAAATCGCTCACCAACGACGAATGGCGATTTTTGACGCGTATTTACACGCTCAGGGAAGCCGCCCTCGCTGGAGGAAGACCGGCGAATATTAGAGATTTTGAAGCGTTGATGGCTACCTTCGGCGGATTAGACGAAGAAGGGAAAATTATTTCGCTCACTCCGACCGAATACCGCTTTCTCCGCGTTGACAAGGCGTTGCCGTATCTGTTAGGCGAACACGCCGACCGGCACGCCGCCGACGCGGACGGCTCGGCGGGGATGGCGGCGGGCTTTGCCGACAGTTTGCGCGCCGGCGGCGTAACCTATTTCGGTCATCGCATCATCAACCGCCTTGACGCGGCGAACGCCGGACAACGCGCCGACGCCTACCGCCAAATGTCGCCGAACTTTTTCAACTCGGCGCTCGAATATCAACAACTCGCTATCAACACTCTCGCGACGCAAATCACCGGTCGCTTTGAAAATAGCCGCTGGAATGATATTCATCGCGGCGCGCGCGCCGCGCGTCTCGCCGACGAAAATCGCGAAATTGCAAGAGCGTCGTTAGGCGGCGCGGTCAATCAAACGGCGGACGCGGCGACGGTTCATTACGCGGCGCCGGAACTTTACCGCTCGGAAATTTGGGTCGAGGGCGTCGGCGCTTACGGCGACCGTTCCGGCACGAAAAACGCTTCGGCTTACACCGCGAAACTCGGCGGCGTGGTCTTCGGTTTTGACCGTCGCGCCGACTGGTGGTGTTACGGCGTGTTCGGCGCGTGGACGCATCAAAGCATTGACGGCGGCGACGGCGAAGTCAGCGCCAATTCCATTAGCGGCGGTCTGCACGCGGGTTACAACGCCGAGAAATTTTTCGCCAATTTTGTCGGTTCTTACAGCGCCGGTATCGCGGACGTGCGGCGGAAAATCGAATTTCCGGGCATCGCGCCGGGGACGGTCAATCAGTATTGGTTGGACGCGAATCCCGAATACTTGCAGTCGTTAGGTTTCCGTTCCTCCGCGACCGGCATTGCGCATAATTTCGGCTTGCGCTTGGCGGGCGGCTATGATTTGCTCGAGCGTCGCGGTTGGTATTTTGGACCGCGTTTAGAGGGCAACGCGGTGTTTTCGCATCATCAAAGTTTTCGCGAAAACGGCGCCGATATTTTGAGTTTGGCGGTGGATTCGTTCAACTCGTATTACTTGGAAGGCGGCGCGGGGTTGGAATTGGCGAAGGTCTTCGCGACGAGTCGCGCGGGCGGGAATGTCATCGCGTCGGTGAAAGCGTTGGGAATGTATGGCGCGGGTTTCGGCGACGATTTGACCGGCGAATTTCGGCAAAGCGGGGCGCGGTTCAGCGTGCCGGCGGAACACCTGAAACAGATGTATGTCGCGCCGGAAGCGTCGCTCCGTTGGCAGGTCAACGAACGCCTCTCGCTGAACGCGACGTATCGCGGACGCTTCGGCGGCGAGTATCTGCAACACACCGGCAACACCGGCGTAAGTTTGGGGTTTTAGTTCAATTAAAAATTACAAATTAAAAATTACGAATTACGAATGGCGGAGTTTTCGGCGGTTGGCGGAATGATTTACTCGCTTAATCCGTCGGCTGAAGCCGACGGCAATTTTCCCGCCGCCGCAAATTTCTCGCGCAACAATTTGATTTCGGCGGCGTAGCCCGCGAGGTCGTTCGGCGTTTCTAAAAAGAAAGGCAAATGCCGCAATTTTTCGTGCGTGATAAAGTTCACGATGGCGGTCAGTCCCAACGAGCCGTCGCCAATCCGCGCGTGCCGGTCTTGGTGTCCGCCGAACGGTTTCATACTGTCGTTCAAATGCGCCGCGCGTAATTTTCCCCAGCCGATTTCGCGGTCGAACGCGCCGATAACGTCGTCCAATTTATGAACAAGGTCGTAGCCCGCCGAATACAAATGACAGGTGTCCCAGCAGACGCCGACTTTTTCGGGGTGTTTGACGCGGTCGAGAACGGCGCGCAATTCGGCGAAGTTGCCGCCGACTTCCGTTCCTTTGCCCGCCATCGTTTCCAACAACACCGTCGTTTTTTGTTGCGGCGTCAGCACGGCGTTTAACGTTTCGGCGATGAGTTTGACGCCGGTGGCGACGCCCTGTTTGACGTGACTGCCGGGGTGAAAAACGTAAAGACCGTCCGGCAAAAAATCCAAGCGTTCGAGGTCTTCGCTCATCATTCGCTTCGCCAAATCGCGCAAACCCGCGTCGGCGGCGCAAGCGTTCAGCGTGTAGGGCGCGTGCGCCAACACCGGCGCGAAATGCCGGTCGAGCAAAAACCGGCGCAACGCCGCCGCATCGTCGGCGTCAAACGGGCGCTGATTACTGCCGCGCGGATTGCGCGAAAAAAATTGGAAGGTGTTCGCGCCGATGCTCAGCGCCTCTTCGCCCATCGCTAAATAACCGCGCGCCGAGGAAGCGTGATAGCCGAGGTTTAACATGGTGCCGCTCTCTTTTTATAGAATTTACCAGCCGAGCCGCCGGCAATCGCCGCGTATCGCCGCGCGAAATTGCTCGGAACAGCCGTTGAAATCAACCACGTCAACTTTGTAAGGCAGAAGCGATTCGGCAAACGCCCACGCCAATTGCGCGTGGGTTGACGTTGATAATTTTTCGGCGCCGCAAGCGACGGCTAAATCAAGGTCGGAAAATTTCCACGCCTCGCCCTTGGCGCGCGAGCCGAAAACAAACGCCGTCGCCGCCGGCGGCAAATGCGCCCGCAGGATGTTTTGCACCAAACGGAGGTGTTCGTCGCTGATTTGGATTTTGGTCTCGGCGTCAGTCATTGCGCATCGACGGATTTTGAGGGAAATTCTGCTAATAACTCGTGTTACGCGGTTAGTGTCGGTGCTGTTGCAACGAAGAAACTTCCGACAGCCGCGCTGAAAGCGCGAAATATATTAGCCCAGGGTAAGCGGCGACGCTCTATCAGCCGCGCCACCCTGGGTAGCGGTTCGCGAAGCGAACCATCCGACAGTTCCGCCGTTAGGCGGCAAACGCCGCCGGCGGCGGCGAGAGCGGTTCGCCAAACCGCGGCGAACCGTCCAATTGCGGTTGGCGCTTCGCGCCGTCTTTACCCAGGGTGGCGCGGCTGATAGAGCATCGCCGCTTACCCTGGGCTAACATACGACGCGCTTTCAGCGCGGCTGTCGGAACGATTATCAAAATTGCGCTTCGCGAATCTGAAAATAAAACTCCAAAATTTTTAATTGTTAATTTTTAATTGCTCTTTACGCCGGCGTGAGGTCGCGTTCTTTTTTGGTGCTTCGCAACAAGTCCATCACCTGTTTATGGATTTGGCACACGCGGCTTTCGGACAGCCCTAACAAATCGCCGATTTCTTTCATATTCAATTCGTCGTAGTAATACATCGTCAACACTTTTTTTTGGTCGGAATTCAGCCCGCGCAGAACCACTTCTTTGATTTCCCGCCGTTGCAATTCCAACACCGGGTCAACCGCGTTGCGGTCGGGCAACAATTCGATTTTGCCGATTTCATTGGTGTCGTCCTCGTCGTGTTTGCGGTTGAGCGAGACCACCGAGCGCGGTTGCGTCTCTTTCACCATCGCCAGATATTCGTGCGGTTTGACGCCCAATTCTTTCATTATTTCGTCGTCGTCCGGCTCGCGTCCCAAAATGCTCCGCAACTCGTCGCGCGCCCGTTCCAACTGCGCGGCGCGGGTGCGCACCAAGCGCGGCGTCCAGTCGAGCCGGCGCAACTCGTCGATGATGTGTCCCGAAATGCGGGTGCTGCAATACGTCGAAAATTTGGTGTTGCGATTGGTTTCGTAGCGGTTAATCGCGTCGAGCAAACCGAGATTGCCCCAGCCGATTAAGTCGTCGATACTGACGAAATTCGGCAACTTGCTGGCGATGCGTTGCGCCGTTTGATAGACCAGCACCGTGTATTGTTTCACCAAGCGGTCGCGCAAGTCGCGACTGCGCGTCGCGATAAACTCTTCCCAAATGGCGCCCTCCTCGTCGTCCGTCCACTCCTCCGACGGCGGCAAACTTTCGTAAAGTTCATCAATTTCGTCCATTGCTATCTCCTTGGGGGCAGGTTGTGATGCACAGTTAAATTTAATAAAGGCGCGGCAGTGCCGAACGAATTAACAATTAACAATTCACAATTAACAATGAATGGTTGTCGCTTCGCTCCGTTATCAATTTCGCTTCGCGAATCCCCAAATCAAATTCTACCATTTTTAATTGTTAATTGTTAATTGCTCTTACTTGGCGGCGGCGCCGGCGGGACTTGCGGCGTCTTCGGCGGCGGGCGGCGCTCCGTCGTCAGCCGCCGTTCCCGCCAACGCGGCTAAATATAGACCGCGGGCGCATTCGCGGCGTTCGGCTTCCATTTGGCGGCGGCGCACCAAATACTCATCGACCAACGCCACGCCGAGCCGCGAAAGAAACACGCCGATAATAAAATACGAGACGATAATCGCGATACTCTGCGTGAACATCGTCGTAACGTCCATCGAGTTGATGCCTAACATCCGCCGCACGACCCACGTGCCGGAAAACAAGATGAACGCCAACATCGTAAAAAATGCGGACAATTTGCGAAACATTTTTTTTGTCGGGAAGAAGTAAAAGGGGAAACGTATCGAAAGCGGAATTACTTTTCCCTTTTACCTTTTCCCTTCCTCCTGTTTTTCACTGATTTTCGCCGCGAGGCGTTTGGCGCGCGCGCGCAAACTCGCCGTCCGCGACTGCCAACCCGCGCAACTGTTTTCCGAACTCATCTGCTGGTCGTTGTTCGGTCCTTGCGGATTGGCGCACCGGTGCGCCTCGCCGTCCGTTCGCGCCCAAAACAAGCACCCTTCGCATCGCCGCTTCACGCGGTTGATAGTAACCATTGCCGGTCCTCCTTTGAAAGTTCAGAGTTTAGAGTTGAGAGTTGAGAGAGTGGAGTTTTATTTTTTAAGACGCGCGAAGCGCAACCACTACTCAACTCTAAACTCTCAACTCTTAACTCTCGATTATTCCCCGCTCACCACCAAGCGCGCCAACTGGTCGGCGGTCGCGGGCGTCAGCCCTTTGCTACACACTTGTCCGTCCGCCAAATACGAAAACGGTTCCGGCAACGCCCGCGCCAAATTCAACAACAAGCCGAACGTTTCCGCCTCGTCGGTTTTGGTGACGAGCAGGCGGTTGAAGCGACATTCGCGATATTTTTGCGCGTAAATCAGCGCCGCGTCTTTCGCCATCGTCGCCGGAATGACCAAATGCGTTTCGTGCGGCGCGGCGGCGTGCAAGTTGGCGGCGAGTTCCGCCATGCCGCGCGCGTCTTTCGTGGCGCGTCCGCCGGTGTCAATCAAAATCAAATCGCGCCCTTCGTGCGCGAAATTGCGGATTTCGCCGGCGATTTGCTCCGGCGTGTTTTTGGCGGCTAACGGCAAGCCGAACAGCGAAATCAACGACCGCAACTGCTCCTGCGCGCCGGGGCGGTTGATGTCTTCGGTAATCAGCGCGACGCTTTTATTTTGTTGCGCGGCGCGGAACGCCAATTTCACAATCGTCGTCGTTTTGCCGCTACCGCTCGGACCGATGAGCGCCACGACTTGCGGCTGTCCGGCGCTCGCCGTCGCGACGCGAAATTCCACCAACAAACGGCGCTTCAACGCGGCGCGAATATGCTCGTCCGTAACATATTGATTGGTGCCGACTTCGTATTGCAACTCCGTCGCCAATTTATTCGCCAAGTCCGGCGCGACGCCTTTTTCCAAGAGGTCTTGATATAAATTCAAATACCGCTCGCCGACTTGGGGCACGCCGCCGCAAGCAATGGAACTGGTGATGCGGGTGATTTCGCCGCGGAGCAAATCAAGCAAAGCCGCGTTGTCGAGCGCCGGTTGATATATCGGCGGCACCGGCGACGGTTGCGGGCGCGGTTGCGCCGCAAACGTCAGCGGCGAAATTTCCTCGACATACGCGGGCGCCGACTGCCGGCGTTCGCGCTCCCATTCCGCCACGCGCGGGGCTTGACCATACGGGTCTGGACCTTGCAGGTCTTGCTCGCGCGGGTCGCGTCCCTGCGGGGCTCGACTTTGCGGGTCGCGACCCGGCGGGTCTTGATATTGCGGGGCAGGACTGCCGCGCGTTAGTTCGACGCTGACGCCGCTATCGACCAAAGGATATTTAATGTTGCCGTCGCGCGGGGAACGATTGGGCGCGGGCGGCGTATTATAGGCCTTGTTGAGTAAATTATTCGGTTTAGGGCGCGGCGGCGGGGCGTCTTGACGCGGAGCGTCTTCATCGCAATAGACCTCGACGACGCACAGGGACTCGGCGTTGCCGCCTAACGTCCACTTGCTTTTTTTCTCGCGTTTGACCTCGCCAATGGAAATATCCTCGCCCAATTCCTGCTTCGCCTTGGCAATCGCTTCTTCGGGCGTGCGACCGGTGTAAGTTTTGGCAAACAAGGAGGACATTGGCGACCGGTTAGAATTAAGAGTTAAAATTAAGAATTACGGTCTAATCCCAATTTTCGTAATGACCTTTACAAGACAAAATCCGCACGTTGCCGTCGTCGTCGCCTTCATAAATTAAACGGTGATAGTCGTCGATACGGCGGCTGTAGGCGTTTCTGCCCTTAAGCGCTTCCGGCTTGCCGAGACCGGACAAATAGCCGTTACGCTGAATATCTTTAATCAGCGTGTTAATTTTATGGCATAATTTTTTGTCGTTGGTTTGCCACTCGACATACTCGGCAAAGGCGTCCGCCGCAAAAATAGTATCAGCCATTTGCCATCCTTTCCAACTCTTCCATCGACACCACCACGACTTGTCCGGCGTCAATCTGCGCGCGCGCGCGGTCTAATTTCATCAGATATTCGGCGTTGCGCCACGCTTTCATCAACTTTTGATAGTCCGGCTCCGGCATCAACACCACGCGCTCGTCGCGGTAAGCGTCGCGCGCCTTCGCCATAAAAGCGGCGTCCATTTCATTTGCCGCCACCGTCATTGTCGCCGTCATATTTGTCCCTTTCCGCTTTGTTGATGAGTTCAATTAACAATTAAAAATTACAAATTAAAAATTAAAAATTTTGGAGTTTGGTCTTCAAATTTGCTTCGCGCCATTTGATAATTACTCCTCAATTGTTAATTGTGAATTGTTAATTGTGCCTCACAGTTCCACCTTCACCATCCCGACGCTTTCGACTTTAATTTCCGGCAGGACTTCGTTATACGCAATCACCGCCAGCGCCGGTAGCGGCGTTTCCGTCAGCCGTTTCACTTGTAGCCGCACTTGCGGTCCGGTGAGCAACAACGCCGTGTGTCCGCCCTGCATTTGCTTTTGCACCTGCTCGGCGATGCCGTCGCAGATTTTGCGTTGGTCTTCGGGGCGCAATGTCAGATACGAACCGGAATCCGTCCGCTCGATGCGCCGCGCAATCGCCTCTTCCAACGCCGGGTCGAGCGTTACCACGTATAGCGTGCCGTTTTCCTGATATTCGGCGCAAATTTGCCGCGACAGTTTGTTCCGGCAGTGCGCCGTCAAAATCTCAAAATCCTTGGCGCGCGGCGCGACTTCCGCCAGCACTTCCAAAATCGCCGGCAGATTACGCACCGACACCCGCTCGCGCAACAAATTCTGCAAGACCTTTTGCAAATCAAACGGACTTACCGGATTCGGAATCACCGCCGCGACCAAATTCGGCAAACTTTCTTTGACGTTTTCGAGCAAGCGATTGACTTCCTCGTTGTTCAGCAATTCCGCCGAGCGGGTGCGGATAACTTCCGTCAAATGCGTCGCGACGACGGAGTCGGCGTCAACCACCGCGTAGCCGCGCTGTTCGGCTTTTTCGCGCTGGCTGTCGGTAATCCACACCGCCGGCATCCCGAACGCCGGCTCGGTGCCTTCGATGCCGTCAATCGGTTGCGTAACCTGTCCGGCGTCCACCGCGAGCAAGCGGTCGGGTTCAAGCAAGCCGCGCGCGACTTCGTTGCCCTGAATTTCAATCGCGTATTCATTATGCTTCAAATGCGCGTTATCGCGAATCCGAATCGGCGGCACGATGATGCCGAGTTCCGTCGCCATCTGTTGCCGAATCATCGAAATCCGTTGCAAGAGATTGCCGCCGCCGTTTTCGGCTTGTTTCGCGTCAACCAACGACACCAAGCCGTAGCCAATCGTCAGCGCCATCGGGTCGATTTTAAGGAAGTCCTCGACTTTTTCTTCTTTCGGTTTTTCGGCTTCTTTTTCTTTCGCCGCCTCCGCTTCGGCTTGTTGCCGGTCGAGGTCGCCGGCAAAGCCGAGCCGCCACCACCACGCCCCGCACACCGCCGCGATTAACATCAGCGGCACCGCCGGAAACGGCGTGATGCCGAGCGCGCCGGAAAGTCCGGTGAGCAACACCATCACCGTCGCCAAGCCCAGCGCCTTGCGGTTGTTGACGTATTGCTTGAAAATCTCGCCGCCGAAATTGCCTTCCTCGTTGCCGCGCGACACCAGCAAACCGGAGCCGACGCTAATCATCAGCGCGGGCAATTGCCCGACCAAACCGTCGCCAATCGTCAGTTTGGTGAACGTCTGGGCGGCGTCCGCGAGTTCCATCCCGCCGAGCGTTACGCCGATGATGAAGCCCGCGCCGATATTGACGAGCGTGATGACGATGCCCGCCATCGTGTCGCCCTGCACGAATTTCGCCGCGCCGTCCATCGCGCCGTAAAAGTCGGCGAGTTTGCGAATGTCGTCGCGGCGGGCTTGCGCCTCTTTGTCGGTGATGGTGCCGGCTTGCAAGTCGGCGTCAATCGCCATTTGCCGCCCCGGCATCGCGTCCAAGGTGAAGCGCGCCGCGACTTCGGCGATGCGCGTCGCGCCTTTGGTGATGACCATTACTTGAATGACGACGATGATGGTGAAGATGACGAGTCCGACGATAAGCCCGTATTGCTCGCCGCCCGCGCCGGTGACGAACGCGCCGAAAGAATAGACGATATCGCCCGCCGCGTGGTCGCCGAGCGTTGGGGCGCGGGTCAAAATCAACCGCGTCGTCGAGATGTTGAGCGACAGGCGGAACATCGTCAGAATCAACAAAATCGACGGGAAACAACCCATTTCGGTGGGGCGCGTAACGTAGATGCACGAGAGCAGGAGCATCAGCGACAGCGTGATGTTGAGACCCAATAAAAAATCCATCATCCAGCCGGGGAGCGGATAAATGATGGTAACCAGCGTAAAGACGATAAATATCGGAATCAGCGCGTGTTGCGCGTTCGCGACTTTCCCCAGAAGGGCTAATAATTTGTCTTTCGGCGAAGAAACCGCCGCTGTCGTTGCCGCCATAATTCAATTCACAATTCACAATTAAAAATTAACCGTTGAGAGACCGGAGATTGGTTAGACCGTTTTAATAACCTCCTTAAAACGCCCCGCCGGGGCGTGATGATGAATAACCGGCGGTGAGCGAAACGGCGAAGCCGTGAGCGTAACCGCCGGACAACGCCGACAAGAAATTAGCCCCGCAGGGGCGGCGCGTAACAGCCCAGCCCAAAGGAAAATCGGCTTTATGATTTTCCGGCGGGCTGGGTTATCGTTGTCGAAAAAAACGTTGGCGCTCTGTAAGAGCAATGGAAATTTCCGGCATTGCCCTTGCAGGGCGTGATTTATTTAGGAAACACTCCTCCCCAGCGCGTTGCGCTGGGCTGTTACGCGCCGCCCCTGCGGGGCGGTTGTCGGAATTATTAAAAACCACCGCCCCGTCAATCCGCTCCGCCTCACGCCGCATTTTTGTTTTTCATAAATTCCGCCATTTTTTCTTTTTTCATCACGTGCGACAAAATGTTGACCACGGCTTGGAACAGTTCCGGCGGAATCGCTTCGCCGAGTTCGAGTTTGTAGAGTTCGCGCGCCAGCCACGGGTCTTGCCACATCGGCACGCGCGCCTCTTTCGCCAATGCCAAAATTTTCTCGGCGATTTTGTTTTTGCCTTTCGCCACCACCACCGGCGCCGCCATTTCCGGCGAGTATTTCAGCGCCACCGCGTAATGCGTCGGGTTACGCACCACCACGTCGGCGTCGGGAATTTCTTTCATCATCCGGTTGCGCGCCATTTCCATCTGTTTTTGCCGCCGCTTTTGCTTGACTTGCGGGTCGCCTTCCTGACTGCGCGCTTCGTCTTTGACCTCCTCTTTCGTCATTTTCATTTGTTCGTTGAATTTATAGCGCTGATACCACCAGTCGAACAAACTGAGCACCAACAACGCGCCGGACACGCGCAACGCCACGCTGATGGCGCTGTTCGCGCAATAACTCGCCGAAGCGCTCGGCACTAAAAAAGCAAGCGACGCGGACTCCATATACGCCGCCCACAACACCGGCAACGTTACGGCGGCGGCAAAAACCAATTTCAATAAATTCTGCCCCAACATCACGACTTTTTGCTTGGAAAACAAATTCTTCATGCCGCTGACCGGATTGAGTTTGCTGAACTTCAATTTCAGCGGCTCAAACGAAACTTTTAAGCCGACCTGATAAATATTAATCGCCAGCGCCGCGACAACGACCAACGCTAAAATCGGCACTAAAATGAACGCCGTGTATTGCAACGCCATCAACAGATACGGGATAACTTCTTTGTCGCGCGGCAACGCCTCCGCCGCCAATTCCTCAAAAATAAAGCGATACAAACACGCGGCAAAATTTTCGACGCACCAGCCGCCCAACAGCCAAATCGTCAGCGTGCCGGCAAGCGACAGCGTCGCCGCCGAGAGGTCTTGGCTTTTCGCCACTTGCCCCTCGCGACGAGCGCGTTGCAGTTTTTGCCCCGTCGGTTGCTCGGTGCGACCTTCGCTTTCTGCCGACATAATTCAATTCACAATTCAAAATTAACAATTAAGAACGTTTGGTCTGGGTTTTCAGAATCGCGGTCAACAATTTTATAATTTCCTTATTATCGGCGACAATGCTGGTAAAGACGGCGGTTTTGATATAGCCGCTTTCGTGTAACAGTTCGAGCCAATACTCGGTTTCACCGGCTTCTTTCAATTGTTAATTATGAATTGTTAATTGTTAATTGCTCTATCCCCCCATCGCGCCGACCATATTAAACAGCGCGTCCAACATATCGTGGACGAGACCGCGGTCGTTGTCGCCGGCGTTTAGCGGCGTGAAACTGCCGCCGTATAAAATGCAAAACACCGGAATCAACAACATCACTGAAATCAAACCGACAATGATGCGGAGCGGCATATCCAAAACCATTAGATTCATTTGCGGCATGGTGCGGGTAATGAAACCAATCATCACGCTCATCATTAACATCACCGTAATAATCGGGATCGCCAATTTTAGCGCGACCACAAACATTTCTTGCGATTCGAGCTCGATGCCGGCGAAACAAGCGTCAAAAAACGCCCAATTTTTCAGCGCGCCGATGCCGACGATGTCGTAACTGTAACGCAACAGCCAAATCAGATACAAATGCAAATTCAGGATTAAAAAGACCAGCGTGCCGACTTCCGACATTAAATAACCGACGAGCGAATTTTCGGTGCCGGACGCCGGGTCCATTATTTGCGCCATCGAAAAGCCGATTTGCTGACCGGCGACATCGCCGGCGAGTTTCGCCGCGGCGAAAACAATCGTCGCCACGAAGCCAATCATCAGCCCGATGCAAATTTCCTGCACGGTCAAAACGACCATCGTGGCGGATTCGAGATGGGTGTATTCCAGCGCGGCGAACGACGCTTTTACCGTCGGAAAAATCGCCAGCGCAAAGAAAATCGCCATTCCCGCCCGAAACCGCAACGCCGCCAGTTGTATCGAAAAAAACGGCGCCACCATCACCAAGCCGGACATCCGCACCAACGCCAGCCCGAACACGAAGTAGTTCATCAGCGCGCCGTCAAGCGTTACGAATTCGGGAGTTTCCATAGTTAGAGTTCAGAGTTTAGAGTTGAGAGTTTAGAGTTGAAAGTTGAGCGAGATAGCGGTCATGCAAACTTTTAACTCTCAACTCTAAACTCTCAACTCTAATAATAGTTCGCCATCAAGCCCCATAAATCGCGGGTATATTCGTTGATAACGTCAATCATCCACGGCAACGCCAACAGGACGACGCTTAATACGGCGATAAGTTTCGGCACAAAAGTCAGGGTCATTTCCTGCACGCTGGTAACCGTCTGAAATAAACTGATGGCGACGCCGACCACGAGCGCGGTCAACAACACCGGCATCGACAATTCAATCGCCACATACATCATATCGCGCGTTACGTCAATAATCATCGGCACGTCGGGCATAGGACACCAATTAACAATTAACAATTTACAATTAAAAATTAACAATTAACGTTACGCGCAAAAATAAAATCCCCCGATTTATCAGGCAAAGAAGCGTAATCCGCGGACAAAGTTCTTCGGGGCAACCGCAACGCTCTATTCAATTGCCACGCCCTTTAGGGCGTGGATAGCGGTTGGAAAATGACCGGCTTTAGCCGAATGATTTATTTGGGCTAAAGCCCTTTTCTTTTTTGACCGTCCACCACGCCTTAAAAGGCGTGGCAATTGAATAGAGCCACCGCGATTTGAATACAACCCTACTATCCAATCACGCTTTGCGAATTTACCAATCAAACTCCACAATTTTTAATTTTTAATTTGTAATTTTTAATTCCCCGCCGGCATTCCCAACAACTCCGGCGTAAAGGTCCGCACGCCCGCCGGAAAACTCATCACCGTGCCTTCCAACAACAATTGCCAGCCGTCCACCAAAATAAACATAATGATTTTTAGCGGCATACTGACCATCATCGGCGGCAACATCATCATCCCCATACTCATCAACACCGATGAAATCACCATATCCATAATCAAAAACGGCAGATAAAGTAAAAAACCCATCCAAAACGCGCGTTTCAATTCCGCCGAAATAAACGCCGGCGTTAATACCATCGTCGGGAAATCGGCGAGCGTCAACTCTTCAAATTGCCCGACGCGCCGCCCGTTTTCGCCGAGCCAATAAATGTTGTGCTCTTCGTCCTCTTGCTGGTGTCCGGCGACGCCCATAAAAAAGCGCAGTTCCTCGATGCCGTTGTTGGCTTCCAAACATTGCGCCATAAATTCGCGGTGCGGCTCAATCATTCGCCAAAACATTTCGCGTTGCGTCATCGGTTGACCGGTCGCGGGGTCGATGGCTTCCTCCAAATACGGCTTCAACCCGTCGTTCCACGCTTTCGTCCACGTCGGATACATAATGAACACGGTCAGCACGAGCGCGATGCCGACCAGCATCTGGTCGGGCGGCATCGTTTGCGTGCCAATCGCGCGGCGGAAAAAACTGAAGACAATCAAAATCCGCATAAAACAGGTGCCGAGTAACAAAATGCTCGGCGCCAGCGTCAGCACGGTCAGCAAAAAAACGATTTGCAACACCGACGCGACTTTCGGCGGCGTGTCGGCGGGACCGAGACCGCCGTCGGTAATCGTCGGCAAAAACGACATATCGAGCGCCGAATAAGTAATCGGCGGCAAGGTCGAAATCGCGCCCGGTCCCGGCACGCCGAGTTGCGGCGTCCCGTCCTCGGCGGAAAACGTTTTCAGCGTCAGCAACAACGTCAGTAAAAAAAATAAACGCCAATAGTTCATTCGACCTGTTTCCAAATTCGTCTAAACAAAGAAATAGTTTCTCAAGAAGACGTAGAGGACACGGATAAATACCGATTGAAAACGCTCTATTCAATTGCCACGCCCTTTAGGGCGTGGTCAGCGTTAGAAAACGACCGGCTTTAGCTGAATGTCTTTTTTTGGGGCTAAAGCCCTTTTCTTTTTTGACCGCCCACCACGCCTTAAAAGGCGTGGCAATTGAATAGAGCAACCCCGCGATTGAATTTATCCGTGTCCTCCGTGAGAAAAAAAATTAAAAAAACAGGTCTGTCGCCCTTTTCGCCCGTACTCTATTCCGGCAACGGCGTTTTCCCGTCCGCCACGTGTTTCTTAAACAATTCGAGGAACATATTTTTACCGGCGGGAGTTTGCGGGCGGGCTTCCAACATTAACTCGGTGGCTTCCTGTTCATCGGCAATTTCGGCGAGAGGCGTAAAGCCGTCCGGCGTCACGCCGACGACGAGCAACCGTTTGCCGACGCGCAGAAGCGCGAAGTATTTTTGCCGGTCAAGTTGCGTCCGCCCCAAAATTTCCAACGCCGGCGAACTGAACAGCGAGCGCCCGCCGCCCTGCCAATGCTTGCGATACGTCAAAAACGCGAACAGCGCCACCAACGCGGCGACCATCAATAAAATCGGTAGCGACATAAAAACCGGATTGCGCGTCGCCGGTCGATTGGCGGCGGCGTTCGGCGCGGCGGCGTTTTGCCCCGCGGTGCTTTTTCCCGCGGCGTTTTGATGGGCAGGATTCTGATTAGACGCGGCGGCGGTCGCCGGATTTGGCGTGGTTGCGGGGCGGTTATTTTTTGCCGGCGCGGTTTCGCGCGGTTGAAAAAGTTGGCGATTTTCCCGCGCCGTGTCGCGTTCCGGCGCGACGGCGGGTTGATTGTCGAGGAGTAGCGACTCGGCGGGGAGCGGGTCGAGATAACGCGACGCCTCGCCGGCGACGCCGGCGTGCATCGCGACCAATAGCGCCGCGCTTAACCATAGCCGGTTCGCCGGACGGGCAAGCGCCCGTCTAACGACCTCTCCCCCGAAAAGTCGCATTTTTCATCCTCACGTTTTCACAACTTTCACCGTATTGTGAAATCCGCAAACGCAATGCAACTTTTTTTTGTTTTTTTGTTGAATTCCACTCGCCGCCCAATCCTCCGCCGAGGGGAATTAAACTTGCCGCGCCGAACGCTCTTTCTAAACTCTCAACTTTCAACTCTCAACTCTGCTCCACCCCAAAAATGCCGACTTACCGCCGAATGCTTCTTTTTTATTTGCCGCTGATGGTGCAGGCGTGTTCGCAAGCCCTCACCTATCCGTTGGTGGCGATGGTGGTGGTGCGCGGTCCGCTCGGTAGCGTCGCGATGTCCGCCTACGCGCAGGGGCAAACCGTGATGTTCATTATCGGGATGCTCGGCGGCGGCTTGATTACGACGGGAATGCTTTACGCGCGCGACCGCGCCGGTTATCGCTCGTTCTGCCGCTTGAATTTTTATTTGGCGGGGACGATTGCGTTTTTGCAAATGCTGGTCTCCGTTCCGCCGCTCGACGACTGGATTTTCGGCGGACTGTTGCGCTTGCCGGACGAATTGCGCGCGGCGGCGGAATTGACGTTGCTATTGGGGATTCCCGCGTATTTCGGCTTTATGTTGCGCAATCCTTATCAGGTAACGCTGTATAACGCGATGGCGTCGGGACGCGCCAACGCCGCGTCGGTGGGGCGGATTATTTTTACGCTGATTCTGGCGTATGCGTGGTGTTATTTTTTTCCGACCGGCGGCGGCGTGGTCGCGGCGACCGTCGTCTTTACCGTGCCGATTTATTTTGAGGTTTTATTGTCGTGGTGGTTGGCGCGCCCGTTTTTGCGGACGATGCCGGCGACCGCCGCCGCGCCGACGGCGACCGTCCGTCAACAATTGTCGTTCACCTTGCCGCTGACCATCGGCGGTTTTTTATTGGCGCTGTCGGAATTTATTATCGCGGCGTTTATCGGGCGCGGTCCGCATCCCGAACGAATGGTAACGATTCATTTTATCGTCGTCGGCATCGTCAATCCGCTCGGTTTTTCCGGCTTGCGAATGCAGACGGTTTTATTGTCGTATATTTCCCATTACGGCGCGGCGGTAAAAAAAATGGTCTGGCGTTTTTCGGCGGCAACGGGCTTGGCGTTGGGCGCGGTGGTGTTGGTCGCGCTGGTGCCGGCGGCGGCGGATTGGTATTTCGGCGCCGTGCAAAAATTGACGCCGCTTGACGCGCGTCTGGCGGCGGTGGCGACGTTGTGTATGTTGCCGTTTCCGCTCCTGCAAGCGTTGCGGAGTTACAACGAAGGTCTCGCGGCGTTCGCCCGCCGCCCGCGTTTGATTTTGGTCGGGCAACTGATGTTCGTGGTTACGCTGTTTGTCGTGTTAGGAATTTTGTCCGCCGTCGCCGCCCCCGGCTATCTGATGGGCGTCATTGCTTTGTGCGCCGCGTCGTTCGCCGCGCAAGTAACCATCTGGCTCGGACTGCGGACGCAGAGATTAGAGTTCAGAGTTTAGATAACGACCGCTCTCTTAAATTCCTTAACCCGCTTAAACCTCTTAATCACTCAACTCTAAACTCTCAACTCTCAACTCTAAAAAATATGCCCGACCCCGCCGAAATCAAAAACATCGCCGACGCCTGCCGCGCGCGTTTGACCGCGCTCGCGACCGCGCTCAAAATCGCGGCGAAACGCGAGGCGCTCGTCGCTTGCGACGCAAAAATCGCCGCGCCGGATTTTTGGCTGGGCGGCGCCGCGCCGAAAACCGTCGCCGAGCGCCAAGTCCTCGCCGCCGTCGTCGAGCCGTTTTCCCAAACCGCAAAGACCTTCGCCGACGCCGTCGAACTGTGGGAACTCGCGCGCGCCGAAAACGACGACGCGACGGCGGCGGAAGCCGCGGCGGAAATTCTCGCGATTCCGGCGCGCTTGCAGGAACTCGACAATATGGCGTTGCTGTCCGGCAAACACGACGCCGAAGGCGCGTATTTCAGTATTCACACCGGCGCGGGCGGCTCGGACGCCTGCGAATGGGCGGCAATGTTGCTCCGAATGTATCTGCGATTTTTCGAGCGGCGCGGCTGGCAGGCGGAAATTTTATCGCTGGTCGATGGCGAAGAAGCGGGCATTCGGGGCGTCGATTTGCGGGTGGCGGGCGAATACGCCTACGGCAAACTGCGCGGCGAAATGGGCGTGCATCGCTTGGTGCGGATTTCGCCGTTTTCGGGGCGGCGGGAAACGAGTTTCGCGGCGGTTGACGTAACGCCGGATTTTCAGCAGGAAATCAATTTGGAAATCGCCGACAAGGACTTGCGCATCGACACCTACCGCGCCGGCGGCAAAGGCGGGCAACACGTCAATAAAACCGACTCCGCCGTGCGCGTTACGCACTTGCCCACCGGCATCGTCGTCGCCGTGCAAAACGAGCGCAGTCAACACAGCAATAAATTGGTCGCGCTGAAAGCGCTGAAAGCGCGGCTACTGTTGTTGGAGGAAGAAAAACGCCTCAACCAAGCGAGCGTCCACCGCGCGCAAAAAATGGACAACGCCTTCGGCAGTCAGATTCGCAATTACGTGATGAATCCCTACACGTTGGTCAAAGACGCGCGCACCGACTGCCAAACCGGCAATATCCAAGCCGTCCTCGACGGCGAACTCGACGCCTTTATCGACGCCTATTTGCGCCGGAAAGCGGCGACGGAGTAGAGCGTTTAGAGTTTAGAGTTAAGAGTTTAGAGTTGAGAGTTTAGAGTTTAGAGTTGAGCAATGGTTGCGCTTCGCGCATCCTAAAAATAAAACTCCACTTTCTTAACTCTCAACTCTCAACTCTCAACTCTAAACTCTGCTCTTACAAATTCTCCCGCCGCCCAACACTAACTCGTCGGCGTAAAAAACCGCCGACTGCCCCGGCGCGATGGCGTTAAGTTCCGTCGCCGTTTCAACTTGCCATTTGCCGTCGTCGTCGGGAGAAATTTTCGCCGCGACCGGCGTCGCCGACGAGCGAATCCTGACCGTCGCGTTAAACGCGCCGGTCGGCGCGGCAACGGCGACCCAGTGCAAATCGTCAACTTGAAACACGCGACCTTTGACCGCCGCCGCCGACCCGACGACGACGGCGTTGCGCTCGGCGTCCAACGCGACGACATACAACGGTTGCTTCGCCGCGACGCCAAGTCCTTTGCGCTGACCAATGGTGTAATGCCAATAGCCGCGATGTTTGCCCACGACTTTGCCGCAAGCGTCGATAATGTCGCCCTCGCGGTCGGGCGCGCCCAACAGTTCACTGTGGTCGCCGCTGTAAAAATCCTGACTGTCCGGCAAGTCGCCGGTTTCCAAACTGAGCTCGCGGGCGACGGCGCGGACTTCCGGCTTGGTCATTTCGCCGAGCGGAAACCACGCGCCGCCGATTTGCGTCTGCGACAAGCGGTATAAAAAATACGATTGGTCTTTCGCGCGGTCGCGCGCCATTTGCAAAAATTGCCGCCCGTCGCGCTCGCCGTTGC
The DNA here is from genome assembly GCA_031261425.1 of Planctomycetota bacterium. GTDB lineage: Bacteria > Planctomycetota > SZUA-567 > SZUA-567 > SZUA-567 > MS499-59. The sequence goes on along the minus strand of JAISJR010000040.1, from coordinate 16,455 downwards.
GGACGTAATGACCGGTGGCGAATTTGTCGAAGCATAAACCGGCGGCGCGGGCTTGCGCGAGGAGGACGCCGAATTTCATCAGTCCGTTGCACCGCACGCACGGATTGGGCGTGCGTCCCGCCAAATACTCGGCGCGGAAATAAGCCAGCACGATTTTTTCGTATTCTTCGGCGCAGTCGAAAACGTAATGCGGAATATGCAAGGCGGCGCAAACGCGGGCGGCGCGGGCGCAATCGGCGGCTTCGCCCGGACCGAAACAGGCGTCGCGGTCGCCGCCGCGATATTTGCCCTCGCGCCACAACGTCATCGTTACGCCGCAAACGCGATGACCGGCGCGCGCCAGCAACGCCGCCGCGACCGAAGAATCCACCCCGCCCGATAAGCCGACTGCGATGTTCATAGTTTTTAGAGTTGAGAGTTGAGAGTTGAGAGTTGAGAGTTGAGCAGAGGTTGCGCTTCGCGCATTATTAAAAATAACTCCACTGCTAAACTCTCAACTTTTAACTCTCAACTCTAAATCGTAATCAACACATCATAGACGACGTGTCCGCCGGCGGCGAGGGCGAAGCCGCGTTCGAGATACAGATAGCCGAGATACAAGCCGGCAAGCGCGCGAAAGGTGAACGCTTCGGCGGAAAACGGCGCGTCCATCCCCGGCAAATAATGAAATCCGGCGAAGACCAGCGCTTGCGCCAACATCGCCGCCATATAAACCGCGTTGCCGCGCCCCAAGTCCAACGTGCGCGCGATGCCGAACAACAGCGACATCAGCAACAGCCGGAACAAAAATTCTTCATACACGCCCGCGCCCGCCGCCATAATCAGCGCGACCGCCGGCGCGCTTAACCGCTCGCCCGCCGCGATGGTCAGCGACGCTTCCGCCGCGCCGAGAAATTTGACGAGCCATTCAAGCAACCACAGCGGCAACGCCCAAACGACGCTTTCCGCCAACATCAAAGGCAACGTTCGCCAACGCCAGCGCCAACGTCCGCCCGCCAAATGTTGTTGCAACAACAAGACGGCGGCTAACAACGACAGCGTCGCGAGCGAACTGCCGCCGCGCAAAAAAGTGATTGCCCAGCCCGACGGCTCCGCCCACGCCGGCGCGATTTCGCGCAACGCCCACGCGCCGGCGAAATAAAATAAATTGAGCATTTTCGCCAGCGCCAAATCGGCGCCGTTGGCGAGATGCAATTCTTCGCGGCTGAGGAGCCAAACGCCGAGATGATAGACGAGCAACACCGGCGACAAAAAAATCAACGCCGTCAGCGGTTGCGCGCTGTCTTCGATATAGCCGACGTAGGGCGAACGCGGCGGTTGCGTGAAAATGTCGGCGTTGAGGCGGCGCATCGGGTTTTTGGGGCGGAAAAATGGCGCGGGGGCGAGAGTGAATTAACAATTTACAATTAACAATTAACAATTGTGGAATTTTTATTTTCAAATCCGCAAGCGCTCGCGAAGCGAATCTTTGACCATCAAACTCCACCATTGTTAATTGTAAATTGTTAATTGTTAATTGCTCTTACAAATCGCTCCAACGCCGCAGGGTCGGTCGGCGCCGTTTGCAACGGCGTAATCGACACGTAACCGGCGCGCAAGGCGATGAGGTCGAAGTCCGGCGCGGTTTCCGCCGGCGTCATCACGCCGTCGAGGTAATAATGGTTCGGGCGCCCTTCGCGCGACGGATAAAATTTTTCGCGAAAACTCGCGTTGCTCTGCCGCGTTACGCGCAATCCCTTGACCGCCGCCGCATCGCAATCCGGGACGTTGACGTTCAGCGCGAACGGCTCCCCGCCGCCGAGTAACGGCAGAATTTTTGCGATGATTTTCCGTCCCCAGTGCGCCGCCGTGTCGTAGCGCGGATGCCGGTAATTTTCGACGGACAGGGCGAGCGCCGGCACGCGGTGAAAATACGCTTCGAGCGCCGCCTGCGTCGTGCCGGAATAATAAATGCCCGTGCCGATATTTTCGCCGTTGTTGATGCCGCTGACGACGAGGTCGGGCGCGAAATTTTGGTTGTCCAACGCGAACTTGACCGCGTCAATCGGCGTGCCGTCAATCTGCCAGCGGGTTGCCACGCCGTCTTGCGGCGCGAGGGATAAAATTTCAATTTCGCGCCACAGCGTAATCGAATGACCGGCGCCGCTGTGATTGCGCTTGGGCGCGAAAATCGCGAGTTCGGCGTTGAACGGCGCGAGCATTTCGACCGAATGACGCAACCCCGGCGCGTCAATGCCGTCGTCGTTGGTAAGAAGAATTTTCATTGTGAAATTTCTAACTTTCAAAAAATAAGAATTTAAGAGGTTTAAGGATTTTAAGAGGAATAAGAAATGCAAGAACGCCGGTTCAACTTTCAATGCTTAACTTTTAACTTTCATTTTAAGCCGTTCTCTCGCCGTGTCCGCGTCGATGCCGGTTAATTGAAAAATTTTGTCGCGAGAGGTTTCGCCTTGCAATAACGTTACCGCCGACGCGGGCAAGCGGCAGGTCTCGGCGATGAGCGCGGCGATGGCGCGATTGGCTTTGCCGCGCTCCGGCGCGGCGGTAACTTCGATTTTCAGCGCGCCGTTATATTCGCCGCCGAGCGCGTTTTTTCTACCGCCGGCGCGCGCCCGCACCGCCAATCGCGCCCCGTTGCCGTTGTCGCCGACGCACATCGCCGCCCCCCAAGCGAGAATTAACAATTAACAATTAACAATGGTGGAGTTTGACGATTAAAAATCGCTTCGCGAAATTTTGACAATTAACTCCTCAATTGTTAATTGTAAATTGTTAATTGTTAATTGCTCTTTCCAACTCCGCCCGCGCCCGTTTGACGTATTCGCTGTTCGGGAAGCGCCGCCCGAAACTGTCGTTCAATTCGCCCGCCAATTCTTCGTAACAAATTTGCGCCCGATGCGCGTCGTTGTCCGCGACGCACGCTTGCGCCGCTTCCCAGAGCGCCGCCCCCGCGAGTTCCGCGTCGCCGGACAACAAGCCGACGCGCATCAACAACTCGGCGGCTTCGGCGTATTTTTTTTGCGCCGCCGCCAACATTCCGCGCTCGTAATACAGCCGCGGGGCGTTCGCGTCGTCCGGCGCGACGGTTATGCGCGCGAGCGTCCGTTCCGCCGTCGCGAGGTCGCCGAGATGCCGCGCCGCCACCGTCAAGCCCAAATTCATTTCATTGTTCAGCGCCGTCAAGGTCGGCGGCGGGGCGCCGATTTGCGGCAACCACGTTTCGACCTGCCGCGCCAACGCCAGCGCCTCGTCCCATTTTTTTTCGGCGCGGCGCAAGTCCGCCAAACCGAGCGCCGCCGCCACGCGCAACAGCGGCGCTTTTTCGTCGTCAATAATTCGCGTGAAAATTTCCGCCGCGCGCGTCGCGTCGTGCCGCGCGCGCATTTGTCCCGCGAGCCACAACAATTCCTCGCCGGTCAACGTCCCGCCGCCGGCGACGACCTGATAAAAAATGTCCGCCGCCTCGTCGGCGCGTTCCAATTTCAGCAACGCGACGCCGCTGTAATAACGGGCTTGTCCCGCCAGGCGGTGCGCCGGATACCGCCGCAAAAATTCCTGACTTTTCGCCAGCGCGGCGGCGAATTGCTGGTCTTCGAGGTCGCGCCACGCGAGCCAAAACCACGCCTCCGGCGCGTTCGGTCCTTGCGGAAATTCCGCCAGCAACCGCTCGCCCGCCGCGCGCAAATTGCCGAATTGCCGCAAATAAAAAAACGCCGCCGCTTGCTGAAACATCACGTTTTCCCGCTGTTCCGCCGTCAATTGCTCGTCGCGCGACAACTCTTCCCACACGCGCAACGCCGCCTCGTAGCGGCGGGCGTTCATCAGCGTCCGCCCCAAACCGATGCCGGCGTCCCGCCTCTCCGGCGCGTTTTGGCGCAACCATTCGTAAGCCGCGACGGCGTTTTCGGCGTCGCCGGATTTTTCCCACGCGAGCGCCGCCTCCAAGCCCGCTTCGGCGGCGCGCTTGCCGCGCAAGTCGCGGGCGGCGAGAAAATTCCGCGCGGCGGCGGGATAATCGCCGAGCGCGTAAGCGGCGCGTCCGGCGAGATAGCGAAAGTCCTCGTTGGCGGAAAATTTATCGAGCGCGGCGAGCCGCAACACCGCGGCGTAGTCGTGTTGTTCGTAGGCGTTCCAGAGCGCCAGCGTCGCGGCGCGGTCGGCGAATTCGGCGGCGGCGGAAATTTTCCGCAACGCCACGTCGGCGTTGACGTAACGCTTCTGCGCGAAATACAGCGTCGCGAGCAGGAAATTGGCGCGGTCGTGAAATTCGCCGGCGTTCGGGTCGTTCGCCACCAACGCCGCGTAGTGCCGGGCTTCGTCGGTTCGTTTTAAGTCGGCGAGCGCGACCGCGAGTTCGTAGCGCGCGCGGCGGCGCAAAGGCGCGTCCGGCGCGTCGGCGAGCGAATGAAAAATGCTGACGGCGGCGGCGAAGTCGCCGGTTTGCCGGCTGATTTCGCCGGTCGCGAGAAGCGCGGCGGGCGCGAGTTCGTGGTCGGGATAACGGGCGGCGAGCGTCGAAAAAGTCGCGGCGGCGAGCGTCCACTGCTCTTGCCGGCGTTGCGTTTCGCCGAGCGCGTAAAGCGCGAGCGGGGAAATTTGCGCGTCGCCCGCGTCGATGGCGGCTTGAAAATAAGGTTGCGCGGGCTGGTCGCTTTCGCGGGCGGCAAGTCCGGCGTAGTAATTGGCGGCGGGCAACTCTTTGTCGCGATGCGTCAGCCACGGACGCAAAACTTGCAACGCCTCGGCGTGGCGTTGCAGTTCGCCGAGGCAAATCGCGTAGCGCAAAGCGTAATGTAGCGTCGCGCCGTCGCCGGCGAGGAACGCCGCGTAGTCGCCCGCCGCCGCCGCGTAATCGCCGAGATTAAATTCGGCTTCGGCGCGTTGTCCGCGGGCTACGGCGATTTTTGCCGACTGCGGATAGCGGTCGATAAATTTGGTAAATTCGGCGACGGCTTCGGCGTCCAACCGCCGCCGCGCCAAACCCGACGCGAAATCGAACTGCATATTTTCGTCGGAAAACAGCGGCGGCGCGTCGCCGGCAAAGGTCGGCGCTAAGCCCGCGCAAAACAGGAGTAGGAGGAGGATTTTGAGGGGCATGATTGTGTGTTCACAACGAATTGATTGTGGTTGCGCGGCAAAGAGCGCCGTGCTACTCAACTCTAAACTTTCGACTCTCAACTCTGCTCTCGAATCACCTCCACCCCCATATATTTTCTTAACGCCTCCGGCACGACGACGCTTCCGTCTTCCTGCTGATTGTTTTCCAAAATCGCAATCATCGTGCGCGGGAGCGCCAAGCCGGAGGAGTTGAGCGTGTGCGCGAAGCGCGTTTTGCCTTCCGCGTCCTTGAAGCGGATATTGGCGCGGCGGGCTTGGAAGTCCTCAAAATTACTGCAACTCGAAACCTCCAAATACTTATCCACGCCCGGCGCGAACGCCTCGAAATCATAGCACTTCGCCGCGCTAAACGACAAATCCGCCGAACACAATTTCAACACGCGATACGGCAAATCCAACCGCCGCAAACAGGTCTCGGCGTTGGCGCGAAGTTTTTCAAGTTCGTCATAACTCGTTTCCGGCGCGACGAATTTCACCATTTCCACTTTGTTAAATTCGTGGACGCGGAGTAGTCCGCGCGTGTCCTTGCCCGCCGCCCCCGCTTCGCGCCGGAAACACGCCGAATACGCCGTGTAATACAGCGGTAAATCCGCGCCGCGCAAAATTTCGTCGCGGTGAATGTTGGTAATCGGCACTTCCGCCGTCGGGATAAGATAGAGGTCGTCGTCCTTGTCGCAGTGATACATATCGTTCGCCATTTTCGGCAATTGTCCGGTGCCAATCATCGAATCGCGGTTGACGACAAACGGCGGAAACCACTCGGTATAGCCGTGTTCGCTCGTGTGCAGGTCGAGGAAAAAATTGAACAACGCCCGCTCCAACCGCGCGCCGAGTCCGCGATACAAAATGAACCCGCTACCGGAAATTTTCGTGCCGCGCTTGAAGTCAACCAACCCAAGTTTTTCGCAGAGTTCCCAGTGCGGCTTCGGCTGAAAAGTAAATTGCCGTTTTTCGCCCCGCGTGTCGATGACGACGTTGTCCGCTTCGCCTTTGCCCTCCGGCACGTCCGGCGCGGGGTGGTTGGGAATACTCAACGTCAACTCGCGGAGTTCCGGCTCGACGACCGCGAGTTCGTCGGCGAGCGTTTTAATTTTGTCGCCGACGGCGCGCATCGCGTCCGTTTTCGCGTCAACGTTATCGCCCGCTTTTTTCCGCGCGGCAATTTCTTTGCTGACGGCGTTGCGGGTCGCTTGCAGGGTCTCGGTTTCGGCGATGATGGCGCGGCGGCGGGCGTCGAGCGCGACGGCGCGGTCAATATCCGCCGACCAATTTTTCAGCCGGCACGCTTCGCGGAGAAAAGCGGGATTATCGCGGAAAAGTTTCGGGTCAATCATCGCGGGTGCTCCGAGGGAAAAGTGAATAGATTTTAATTTGGCGGTGGCTCTATTCAATTGCCACGCCTTTTAAGGCGTGGTCGGCGGTCAAAAAAAGAAAGGGGCTTTAGCCCAAAATAGAAGGATAGGATTTTGTTTCATCGGCTTTAGCCAAATTATGGTTTGGGCTAAAGCCCTTTTATTTTTTTTCGCCATTTTACCCGCCGTTAAAACGGCGGGCTATTGAAGTTCGCCGCGCTTCGCGCCTTGCAATCGGCGGCAATAAATTGTCGCCGAAAACTGCCCATTGTCCTACCCCCCGAATTTCCGCTTTCTTGCCTGATAGTCCGCAATCGCGGCGGCGAGGTGGGCGCGGGAAAAATCGGGGAAGCACGCCTCGGTAAAATACCACTCCGCGTAACTCGCTTGCCACAATAAAAAATTCGACAGGCGTTTTTCGCCGGCGGTGCGGATTAACAAATCCGGGTCCGGCACGTCCGGCAAATCCAAATTTCGGCTAATCGTTGCTTCGGTGAGGTCGGCGGCGGTCAATTTTCCGGCGGCGACTTCGCCCGCGATTTTTTGCGCGGCGCGTTTGATTTCGTCGCGTCCGCCGTAACTCAACGCCAAAATCAACGCGCAACCGTCGTTGTATTGCAACCGGTCAATCGTCGCGGACAACGTCGCGCGCGCGTTTTCCGGCAGGCGGGCGAGGTCGCCCATCGCGAGTAGGCGGACGCGATTTTTTTGCAAGTTGCCGATTTCGCTTTGCAAATAATCGGTCATCAGCGTCATCAAACCGTCAACTTCTTGCCGGTCGCGCCGCCAATTTTCGGTGGAAAACGCATACACCGTCAAATAGCGAATCCCCCACTCGCCGCACGCCGTCAGCATTTCGCGCAAATTTTCCGCGCCCCGATAATGTCCCGCCAAGCGCGGCAAACCGCGCGCCGTCGCCCACCGCCCATTGCCGTCCATAATGACGGCAATATGCGCGGGGAGATTTTCGGGGGCGGGGGGCGGGGTCATTTTTTGTTCACAAAAAGAAAGAACTTATCCACGAATTAGCACGAATTAAACCAATTTTCACGAAACCGAGCGAAGCGAAGGTTAGTGTGCTTTCCAAATTTTTTGTTTCTCACAGAGGCACAGAGACACAGAGTCCCACAGAGAGAAAATGAAATTATTTAACGCTTTATTATTCTCTTTTTTCTCTCCGTGCCTCTGTGGCTCTGTGAGAAATCTCTGGCTCTTCATTCGTGTTAATTCGTTAAATTCGTGAAAATTCGTGGACAAAAAATCTCTTTTTTTTATTCGTAAAAATTCGCGTCTTTTGGTTGACCGCGTAACATGAGTTCGTAATTCGTAATTTGTAATTTTCTACCTCCCCCGCCCGTGGCATTTTTTGTATTTTTTGCCGCTACCGCAGGGGCACGGCGCGTTGTCGCCGATGCGCGGCGCGCGGTTGACGATGGTCGTCGAGAACGCGGCGTTGCCTCGCCCGCGCTTGTCCGCCTTTTCCGCCATCGCGTCAAATTCGCCGTGTAGTTCCCGCTGAATTTTCGCCGGACTTTTCAGCCGCACCGACTCGCTCGTCGTCGCGGCGGCGTCCGGCGGCGCTAACGGCGCCGCGCTATTTTCCGGCGCGTCGCCGGTCGAGCGATTCTCCGCGGCGTTTATTCCGCCGTCTTCGGCGGGCGCGGGTCTGCTCGGCGGCGGTAACGGACGCACTTTCATTATCAATTGCGCGACTTCGGTCTCGAACGAGTCCCACATTTCTTGGAACATCTCAAACCCTTCGAGTTTGTAGCGAATTTTCGGGTCTTGTCCGGCGTAGCCGCGCAGGTGGATGCCTTCCTTCAATAAATCCATCGCGTAAAGATGGTCCATCCACTTGCGGTCGATGATTTCGAGCAACACCATTTTTTCCAACAATCGCGCCAACTCCGGCGTGATTTGCCGCTCTTTGGCGTCATACGCGCCCGCGAACTGGGCTTGTAGCCAATGGAGCAATTTGTTTTCGCCGTCCGCCTGCATCCGAATTTCTTTCATCGCTTCCGGCGCAATCAGCGTCAAGAAATCGTCGCGGAAAAAGTCGGCGATTTCCGCGTCGTTCCACGCTTCGGTTTCCGTCGCGTAACTTTTCAGGCGCTTGGCGATATAGTTGCCGACCGTTTCGAGGAGCGACGCTTTCAACTCGCGGTCGGCTAACCACGCCTGCCGTTTGCGATACACGACGAGACGCTGTTCGTTCATCACTTCGTCGTATTCCAGCACGTTTTTGCGCATCTCAAAATTGCGCTCTTCGACTTTGCGTTGCGCCTTTTCGACGGAGTTCGTAACCATCGCGCTTTCAATCGGCATCCCGTCTTTCAGTCCCGCCCATTGCATAAATTTCCGCACCCGCTCCGGCGCGAACAGCCGCATAATGTCGTCGTCGAGCGACAGGAAAAACCGGCTCGAACCCGGGTCGCCCTGCCGCCCCGCGCGTCCGCGCAACTGATTGTCAATCCGCCGCGACTCGTGCCGTTCGCTACCGACGATGTGCAACCCGCCCATCGCCGCGACGGCGGTGCAAATCACCGGCGGCGCAATGCCGAGTTCTTGATAGCGCTTTTGTAAAAGCGCTTCCCATTCCGCGAAACTTTTGCTCGCGTAATCCGCCGGCGCGTCTTTCGCCGCGCCTTTTTCCGGCGGGAGATAATGTTTGACCCACGCCGCCTGCAACGCCGCGCGGAAAGCGTCGTCGCCGTTTTCCGGCACGGTGAAATTCTTTTTCGGCGCCAAGCCCCATTTCTGCCAATGCGCGACCAGTTCCAGCAACGTGAAATTGCCGAGTTGAATATCCGTGCCGCGTCCCGCCATATTCGTCGCCACGGTTACTTGTCCGAGTTGTCCGGCGAGCGCCACGATTTCGGCTTCCCGCGCGTGGTTTTTGGCGTTGAGAACTTCGTGCTTGATGCCGCGCGCGCGGAGCGAATTGGAAACGATTTCCGAATGTTCAATCGACACCGTGCCAATCAAAATCGGGCGACCGGTGCGGTGAACCTCCAACACGTGGTCGGCGAGCGCCGTCCATTTTTCGGCAATCGTGCCGTAAATTAAGTCGGGATAATTTTTGCGGCAGAGCGGGCGGTTGGTCGGAATGCTGACGACGCCGAGTTTGTAAATGTTGAAAAATTCTTTCGCCTCGGTCATCGCCGTGCCGGTCATCCCGCCGAGTTTTTCATACAGGCGGAAGAAATTTTGGAAGGTGATGGTCGCGACGGTTTGCGACTCTTCTTTGATGCGCAACTGCTCTTTCGCCTCGACGGCTTGATGCAAGCCGTCCGACCAGCGGCGCCCTTCGAGCACGCGACCGGTGAATTCATCGACGATGAAAACTTGTCCGTCTTTGACGAGATAATGCACGTCGCGTTTATAGAGCGAATGGGCTTTCAGCGCGTTGTCGATGAAGTGCGGCAGGTCCATATTCGCGCCGGAATAAATGTCGCCCAGACCGAGATATTCGATGGCGTGTTGCGTGCCTTTTTCGGTAAGTTTGACCGAATGGTCGCGCTCGGAAAAAACGTAATCCGCGCCGGATTCGGCTTCGGCGGCGATGCGGGCTTGTTCGCGTTGCAAGCCGCTTTTCATTTGCCGGTCGATGAGGTCGTCGAGCGCGATTTGGTTCACCGCCGTCAGGCGGCGGGCAACGGTGTCGGCGGCGAAATACTTGTCGGTGCTTTCCCCCGCCGAGCCGGAAATAATCAGCGGCGTCCGCGCCTCGTCGATGAGGACGCTATCGACTTCATCGACGATGGCGTAATGGCGCGCGCGTTGCGTCTGGTCGCGCAGGCGGACTTTGAGATTGTCGCGCAAATAGTCGAAACCGAATTCGTTGTTCGTGCCATAAACGATGTCGCCGAAATAAATCAGGCGGCGCTCTTCGTTGTCCATCGCCGATTGAATCGCGCCGACTTCAAGGTCGAGAAACGCGAACAGCGGGCGGTTGTAGGCGGCGTCGCGCGCGGCGAGATAATCGTTGACGGTTACGACGTGCACGCCTTGCGCGACCGGAATGATGTTGTCCGGCGGTCGCGTCGTCGTTACGTCTTCCGGCGGCGTCAGCAGGCGCGGGACGAGCGACCACGAGCCGTCCGCGTTTTGTCCGTAGGGTTTGAATTGCCACTCGTCAACGTTGTCGCCCTGCAGTTCGCGGGCTTGGGCGACCCAATCTTCGGTTGGGCGGAGCGCGTTCAGATAACACGGCAGAGTGGCGACGAGCGTTTTGCCCTCGCCGGTTACCATTTCGGCGATTTTGCCTTGATGCAACACGATGCCGCCGATGACCTGCACGTCGAAGTGCGCGAAAAACGGCAGTTCGCCGGCTTCCGGCAGGTAGGTGAATTTGCCGTTTTTGTATTCGAGGCGCGAGTAATTGCCGGCAATCATTTGGCGCTCGCCGTGCGTGCGATGGCTGGCTTCGCGGCAGACGGCGAACGCTTCGGGCAAGAGTTGGTCTTCGGTTTCGCCCTTGACCAAACGGCGGCGAAACTCGGTCGTTTTGGCGAAGAGCGCGGCGTCGGGCAGGTCGCGGATTTTCCGCCACTCGGCGTTGACCTGTTCGACGAGCGGCCACAACCGCGCGAGTTCGCGCTCGTTCGCCGTGCCGAAAATTTTCCCCCACGCGCCCGCCAACCCTTCCAAGACCGATTCGGTGATGCTCATACTCTCTCCCTCTATAAAATAGTTCGATGATTTTTTTAATTAAAAATTACAAATTAAAAATTAAAAATTTCGGATTGGATTAAAAATTGCGCTTGCGCGATTTGAAAATCAAACTCCGTCATTTTTAATTTGTAATTTCTAATTTTTAATTGTTCTTCGCCCGGCGCCAAACCGGTCGCCAATAACGGCGGGAATTTTAGAAGGCGCGGCGAAAAAATACTAATCAAAAATTAAAAATTATGGCGGGCGAGTTTTGCGGTCGCGAATCGTTCGCCGCGCCGGTTATTTTAATGGAGTGTTTAATGTTGAAAGTTGAAATTGCGCGAAGCGCATTAGGTCGTGTTCACCATAAATAGATTCGCGAAAGTCAAAGATGTTTTGCCCAAATCCCGCGGCGCCGTCAAAACCGACGGTCGCGATTTCTTTCGCTTAACTCTCAACTCTGAACTCTCAACTCTGCTCTTGCCACGCCTGAAAAACCAAAATCGCCCACAGCGCCGCCGCGTGGTCGCGTTTGCCGGATTGGTGTTCGTTCCACATTTTCGTGACCGCCGGCGCGGTGAAAAAACCGTCGTTTTGCAACCGCGCGGGCGTCAGCAAACTTTCGCCCCAGTCGCGCAAGCCGCCGCGCAACCATTGGGCTAACGGCACGCCGAAGCCCTTTTTTTGTCGCGACAATAAGGCGTCCGGCAACCGGCGGGCGAGAATTTTCCGCAGAATAATTTTCCCCGTCGCGCCGCGAATTTTGTAATTCATCGGCAAGCGCCACGCCAACGCCGCGAGGCGACAATCCAACAACGGGGCGCGCGTTTCGAGCGTGTGCGCCATCGCCGCGCGGTCGATTTTCACCAGCAAATCGTCCGGCAAATAATTTTCTTGGTCAATTAACATCGCTTGCGCCGCGAGCGACGACCAATCGCCGGCAAGCGTTGGCGGCGACGGCGGCAAATCGGCGACCAAATTTTCCGCGCCGGTGGCGGTCAGCAAGCCGTAAAATTCCGCAAAATTTTTCGCGGCGAACGCTCGCGCGAGCCGCGCGTATTTATCGCCCCAGCGGCGCGGATACGGCGAGGGAAAAACGGCGCCGAGGCGATTGCCCCATTTGCCAATCGCGGACGACGGCGTCAACGTCTGCGCGGCGCGGCGAAAAAACAGCGGCAGATGCCGCCAATAGCGCCAAAATTTATCACCGGCAAGATAGCGTTGATAGCCGCCGAAAAGTTCGTCGCCGCCGTCGCCGGTGAGCGCCGCCGCGACGAGGCGCCGCGCCGCGCGGCACACCAAAAACGTCGGCAATTGACTGCTGTCGGCAAACGGTTCGTCGTAAATCTGCGGGATTTTTTCCGCGAGCGCCAGCGCGTCGCTTTCGTCAAAATAAAATTCGTGATGTTCGGTCTGCAAATGCGCCGCAATCGCCCGCGCCGCCGGCGCTTCGTCAAAAGCGCGGTCGCGGAAACCAATCGTGAACGTCTTGATGGACTGCCGCTCGGCGAGGAGCGCGACCAACAGCGTCGAGTCGATGCCGCCGGACAACAACGCGCCGACCGGCACATCGGCGACCGTTTGCTCCGCCGCCGCCGCGCGCAACAATTCTTCCACTTCCTCGGCGGCGTCGGCAAACGTGCCGGTGAACGGCTCGGCGGCAAGCGCAATCTCTCGCGCCGACCAATACGGCGTAACTCGTAATTCGCAATTCGTAGTTCGTAATTCCTCCGCCGTGAGCGTGCAAAAAGCGGCGGGCGGCAACTTGTAAAAATTTTCCCAAATGCAGTCGCGGCAACAGCCGCGCGCGAGCAATTGGGCTAACGCGGCGCGATTGACCGTCGGGGAAAATTCGAGCGCGCGGAACGCCCGCAATTCCGAGGCGAATACGAACGCGCCGGCAACCCGTCCGTAATACAGCGGCTTTTCGCCGAAGCGGTCGCGGAAAAGGGTCAACGTTTTTTCGCGCGCGTTCCACAAGCCGCCGGCGAACATACCGCGAATTTGCCGCAACGTTTTTTCGACGCCCCAGGCGGCGAACGCCGCGAGCAAAATTTCGGTGTCGCTGTGTCCGCGCCATTCCTGCGGCGGGAGCGCGTTTTGAATTTCGCGCCAATTGTAAATTTCGCCATTGTAAGTTAGCGTCAAGTCGCCGCGCGTCATCGGTTGCGCGCCGGCGGGCGATAAATCCAACACCGCCAGACGGCGATGCGCCAGCGTGATGCCGTCGCCGCTCCACACGCCTTGCCCGTCGCGTCCGCGATGCGCCAACCGCGCCGCCATTTTTTCGGCGTGCGCCGCCCGCTCGGCGAGGGGCAAATTCAGGGAAAAAATTCCGGCAATGCCGCACATAAGGAAATCGGGGTTGAGAGTTGAAAGTTTTTTCAAGCGCTTAAGATTTTTAAGAATCTTAAGAATCCTTAATCCCTTAAAAAGGAATCACAATGCCCAAAATCAACTTCACCAAAATGCAGGGTTGCGGCAACGATTTTATTTTGCTCGATAATCGCGAGCGGCGCTGGACTGCCGCGCAAAAAGTCGCGTTCACGAAAAAATTTGCGACGCGGCGCTTGTCGGTCGGCGCCGACGGCGTGATTTTTTTGGAAAACGCGCCGACCGCTCCGGCTGATAATGACGCCGCGTTGTCGTGGGATTTTTACAACGCCGACGGCTCCAACGCCGAAATGTGCGGCAACGGCGCGCGCTGTTTCACGCTGTTCGCCGTCGCGCTCGGCGCGGCGACCAGTCCGTTTATCTTCGCGACCCGCGCCGGCAAGGTCCGCGCCGAAATTTCCGCGCCGCAACGGGCGCGCGTGCAACTGCCGCCCGCCGGCGCGCCGGCGCTCGAAAATTTAAGCGTGGACGGCGCGGCGTTGACCGGTTATTTTCTCAATACCGGCGTGCCGCATTTAGTCGTCAATGCCGGCGACCGCGACGCCTTGGAAAATGTTGAGGTGCAAACTCTCGGCGCGGCGTTGCGCTATCACGAGCGTTTTGCGCCGGCGGGGACGAACGTTGATTTTATCGCGGTGCAAAACGGCGAAACGTGGGTGCGGACTTACGAGCGCGGGGTCGAGGCGGAAACGCTTGCTTGCGGCACGGGCGCGGTGGCGAGCGCGATTGTCGCGGGCGAAAAATGGGGCGGCAACGGCAAAGTCCACACGCGCGGCGGCGACATCCTAAACGTCGAATATCAACGCGCCGGCGCCGGCTACGAGTCGATTTATCTGGAAGGTCCGGCGGTGGCGGTGTTTGACGGCACGGTCGAGTTTGATTTAGAGTTGAGAGTTTAGAGTTGAGAGTTGAGATATAAATGCTCTAATTGCAGTTTTTCAACTCTAAACTCTCAACTCTAAACTCTAAACTCGATGAGTTACGAACCGATGGCGCGGAAATACCGCCCGCAAAAATTTGCCGACGTGGTCGGGCAGGAACACGTCGCGCGCACGTTGCAGAACGCCATCGCCGCCAATCGCGTGGCGCAGGCGTATTTGTTTTGCGGCGCGCACGGTTGCGGCAAAACGACGATGGCGCGGCTTTTTTCCCGCGCGCTCGTGTGCGAAAAAGGCGTCTCCGCCAACCCCTGCGGCGAATGTGAAATTTGCAAAAGCGTGATGCGCGGCGGCGACGCCGACGTGATTGAAATCGACGGCGCGTCCAACAACGGCGTCGAGCAAGTCCGCGAACTCCGCGACCAAGCCGCCTACGCCCCGACCCGCGCCCGCGACAAAATCTACATCATCGACGAAGTGCATATGTTGTCGGTCGGCGCGTTCAACGCCCTGCTCAAAACCTTGGAAGAGCCGCCGCCGCACGTCAAATTTATCCTCGCCACCACCGACCCGCAGAAATTGCCGACGACGATTTTATCGCGTTGTCAGCGGTTTGATTTTCGCCTCGTGCCGGCGGCGCAACTGACCGGATTTTTCCAAACCCTCGTCGCCAAAGAACGCGCCGAAATCACCGCCGACGCGCTCGCGGCGGTCGCGGCGTTTTCCGGCGGCTCGGTGCGCGACGGCTTGGTTTTGCTCGACCAGTTGCTCAGTTTCGGCAACGGCAAAGTTACGCGCGAAGATGTCGAGCAAGTGCGCGGCGTCGCGAGCGCCGAAACGGTCGCGGGTTTATACCTCGCCGTCGTCGAAAAAAATCTACCGCAAGCGTTGGCGTTTATCGACGCGGTGGCGCAACGCGGCACGAACGCCGGCGAATTTTTAGACCAGTTGATTGAGTTCGGACGCGACCTGTTGCAAATTTCAGCGACGAAAAAATTCGACGCCGTCAACGCCTACGGTCCGGCGAAAGAAGCGTTGCGGAAAATCGGCGGCGCGTTGTCGCTCGAACAAATTTTGCTGATGTTGGACGTGTTCGGCGAAGCGCGAACGCGAGTGAAACAGCGCGCCCTCTCGAATCCGCAAGTGCCGCTCGAAATGGCGGTGGCGCGGCTCGCCGGAGTTGACAATTTAACCTCAATGCCGGAATTGCTCGCGGAATTGGCGGGCAAAGCGGATTTCGCCGCGAGTGCCGCAGGCGCAAGCGGGACGGGCGCGAACGCGGCGGGACAGAGTAAGACGAACGACGCGCCCGCTCAACATCGAGAAGCGGCGACGGTTGCGCAAAAACCGGCGGAAAAATCCGCGCCGGCATCACCGCCCACCGCCCACCGCCCACTGCCCGCTGAAACAACGCCGATTGCCAAAACGGAAGCAACTCCGCCGCCGCCAGCGCCGGCATCACTGCCCACTGCCCACTGTCCACTGCCCACTGATTCCGCTGAAATTTGGGAAAAAATTAAAGCGGCGGTCGCGCGGCAACATCCCGCCGACGCGGTGTATCTGAAAGACGTGGATTGTGAAAAAATGGACGGCGACGCGCTCTCTTTGCGGTGCAGTCCGCTGACGCTCGAACAGTGCGAAGACGACGCGCGGCGCGCGCGGTTGGCGGCAATCGCGCAAACGGTCGCGGGACGGACGCTCAACCTCAATTTTCTGCCGCGCGGCGCGGCACCGAAAAAGCGCGCGCCGGTCGCCGACGAAATCGCCGCCTTGCCGGAAGTCGCGTTAGTGCTGAAAAATTTTCGCGGGACGATTTGCGAAGTGGTGAATGAGAGATAGAGCGTTTTCCATTAAAAACTCACGTTACGCGGTTAGCGTCGGTGCTATTGCAACGAAGAAATTGAAAAAATTCCGACAGTCGCCCTGAAAGGGCGGAATATATTAGCCCAGGGTAAGGCACACGCTCTACCGTGCCGCAACCCTGGGTGGCGGTTGATTGATAAATCAATCCGACAGTCCCGCCGCGCGGTTTGCGGCGGCAAACGCCGCCTCCGGCGGCG
>JAISJR010000038.1 GCA_031261425.1 Planctomycetota bacterium | reverse complement strand
AGTCCCGGAGGGACGGAATGTCGGTTAGTGATAATTAGACCGACATTGCGTCCCTAACGGGACGCGACTTTATGGCGGCGGCGTTTCTACCGACAGATTGCCCCTAACGGGGCAAACAGCCGATTAGTTCGATATTCGGATAGATTCTTAAGCCCCTTACGCCCCTTAAAAAATGCGCTTACTTACCTCTTCAAATTAATCAACTCCTGCAACATTTCATCGCTCGTGGTGATGGTTTTCGAGTTCGCTTGGAAGCCGCGTTGGGTGGTGATTAACTTGGTGAATTCTTCGGACAAATCGACGTTCGAGGTTTCGAGGGACGAGCCGCGAATCGAGCCGCGCCCGCCGACGCCCGCGAGGGCGATTTGCGCTTCGCCGGACGCCGGAGAGGTGTAATACAAGTTGCCGCCCGACGACATCAGCCCCGTTTCGTTCGGCACCAGGGCGATGGCGAGACGCGCCAAATTCCGCACCACGCCGTTGGAATAGATGCCCTGAATGATGCCCTCCGGCGTGGTGGTGAAACTGTCGAGCGTCCCCGGCGCGGAGCCGTCCTGTTCTTTGAGGTTGAAGTTCGCCTGCGCCGCCACCTGCGTCATCGCGCTGAAATCGAGTTTTTGCGTCGAGTGTTTCGACATCCCCTCGACCATCGAAATCCGCAACACGTCGTGGACGCCCTGCATTTTCAGCGTCAGTTCAATGCCCTGCGTTTCCGAGTATTCGACGCCTTTGACGAACTGCCCGTAGGCGTCGAAGCGGATGGTGCCGGTGCCGACGTTGGCGTTCGAGGTAATTTCGCGGCTCGTTTGCTCCACCTGCCATTGCGCGTCGGTGTCGTCGCGCGACTCGGCATACCAGCGATAGGTCGAAAACGAACTGTCGCGCTCGACGAGGGTCATCGTTACGGTGATTTCTTTCGGGTTGCCGAGCGAGTCATAGACGACGATGTTGGTCGTCGAAGAGCCGCCTTGTTCAGCGCTGTATTTCGTGTCCTGCGTCCAGATGTCGTTGTAGGAGACGTTGTTGTAGGAGAACGAAATATCGGTAATCGCGTTGTCGATGCCGAGGTTGCTTAAAATCGAATAGTTCTGCGACGCGCCCGCCGAGTCGAAACTGCCCATCGACGGATTGACATCCGTCGCCGCCAAGAACGTTCCCAACGAGATGCGACTGTCAAACGCCGTCAGCGCGGTGTAGGCGCCGATGCCGTTATTTTCCGCGTAAGTAACGCCTTGTAGCGTCGTCGCCAAATTAACGTCTTTTTCACCGGCTTCCGCCAAATTTCCGACATAGTTGGCATAGTCCATCGCCCACGTGTCAGGCGCTCCGTCAGGTTGCGCTTGTTTAGCGAAATTCGCCATAATAATTGAACCGAGCGTTGCGGCTTGCATTTGGGCGCCAAACTTGACGACGCCAATCGCGCCGGCGGCAGTATCAAATGGCGGCGGCGGAGTAGGGACAGTCGCCGCGACAATCGCCACATTGTTACTATTGATAGGCAAAGGAGTTCCGGTATTCGCCACTTCTTCGTTTTGTTCGTTAAAAATGCGCAATACGTATAATTTGTTGTTGGCGGCGTCGGTGGTTTCCTCCACACGGTATTGATAACTCTGGTCGGTGAACAGCGTGGTGTCGAGGTTAATTGACCGCCGCATGTCCCCGTCGCCGGAACCGAGCATTTTGGCGGAACTCGCCACCGCGCTCGTCCGCGCGCTGTCGGAATAGGTGGTTACGGAGTATTCATACTCCTGCGGATTAGAGCCGATAATCGGAAACGCTTCCGTTTTGTAATACCATTTCGATTTCAGCGCGTAGCCCGCCGCGTCCATTTGCTCCACGGTCATTTGACTGGAATCGGTGCCGGTCGGCTTAAACGCGCCGGCGTAAGAAACGTTGGTGGTGATGCCGTTGCGGGTGAACGCGCCCGCCGTTTCCGGCGGCACGTTGTAGCCGTATTCGCCGCCGTCAATCGAACTTGACACCTTGCCCGCGACTTGAATCGTCGCCATCACGCCGCCGACCGGCGGCAACGCCAATTGCTGTTGAATCGACTGAACCGAGTCCGCCGACACCGTGCTGTCAACCGTGCCGCAGAGAAATTTCATTAAGTGTTCGATGTTGTAGGACTGGTCGCCGTGCTTGTCGCTGTAAGTAAAAGTCGTGGTGTAGGCGCGTCCGCCTTTCATATAGTTGATTTCAATGTCCTGGTCGATATGCGACGGCGTGTAACCGTTCAACACGCCGGCGCCCGGCAATAATTGATTGCCGAATTTCACGCTACCGTTAAAGGCGCTCCGCGCTTGCTCGGTGGTAATCGTCGGGTCTTTGGTCAACGCCCAATTAACCCCGCTTAGCGTGGTCTGGAACGGCACCAAATCACTGCCTTGCGGCGTGAAGTTGCCTTCGCGGACGTTCGGCGTTGTCGGGTCATCGCTGGCAAGCGCTCGGTCTAACCATGCCTGCGCGTCTGTCCATCCCCCCGCCAAGGCGGCAGTCAACGCGGCGTTGACCGCCGTGTCGTTAATGACCGACCATTTTCCGGTATCGACTCCGGTTGCGGGCGGTTCGGCAACGCTGGTGGTGGCGAGCAAGCGGGCATACGCCGTCATCATCGCCGCACTACCCGCCGCCGGATTGGGCGGAATTATCGGCACGACGGTGGTGTCGCCCGCGGCTAACTGAATAGCCGCCAATACTTCATCCCTTACTTCCGTATAGGTTTTATCGTTGGTATAAATCTCCATCACAAAATTGCCGGCGTTTACCGGGTCCTCGGTCATTTGGTAATTGAACGCGGGCAACATCCGGTAGCCGACGGAGTTGAATTTCCAATTGGTCAGCGACGATTGGTCGGTGCCGCTAATCGTGAAGGTCGGCGGATTGTCGATGCCCTTAAACGGCTGAACCCAAGTCGTGCCGGACAAATACCACAATTCTTCGAGCCGCGTCGCCTGGTCGCCAATCAACACCGCCGGTTTCATCGCGCCGGTTTGCGGGTCTTTCACGCCGAACGACGAGGTCGTCCACGCCGTCCCGCCGTTGATGTAGGCGTCGCCAATCAGCGCGGGCCAGGTGGAATCGACCTCGCCCGTTTTATAGAGCGCGTCCTGCACCTCGCCCAAATACTTGCTGAGCGCCTCGTTCATATTGATACCGTTGGCGTTGGCGGCGAGTTTCACGCCAATCGACTTTTCGACGTTGGAGTCAAGGTTGCCGGTGAAACTGACTTTCGTCGTTTCAATCGCCGCGCCGGTTTGCCCAATCGGAATTTTCACGTCGGAATACGAGCCGGTCTCCTGAATTTTGCCGGTCTTGTCGGCGACCAGCCCCTGCACATACATCCCGTCGTTATACATCAGCGAGCCGTCGGAGCCGATGAAAAACGTGCCGTCGCGCGTCAACACGTTGCTGTTGCCGTTGCGCAAGACATAAAAACCGTTGCCGTCAATCATCATATCGCGGGCGTTGCCGGTAACCTCCACCTGACCGGTGTTGAAATTTTTCATAATGCCGCCGATTTGCGTGCCGAGACCGACTTGCAACGGGTTAATCGAACCCCGCGCCGTGCCGGCGTCCGCCGCCGAGCCGCCCCGCAAAGTTTGCTCCAACAACGTCCGAAACTGAAACACCCCCTTCTTAAACGCCGTCGTGTTGACGTTCGCCAAGTTGTTGCCGATGTTGTCCATGCAGGTCTGGTGCGTCTTCAACCCGCTGATGCCCGAATAGAGCGATTGACTAAGTCCCATGGCGGTTCCTCCTTATTTGCGGTTGTGGCTGAAAAATTGACGGGGGTGGAGCAAATTAACAATTAACAATTAACAATTCACAATTAACAATTTTGGCGTTTGACGATAAAAATCGCTTCGCGAATTTTAGAAATCTCTCCGCTCGACAATTGTTAATTGTTAATTGTGAATTGTTAATTCGCCTTCAATCCGCGTGCCAGATTCCGCGCCGCGCCGCCGGCAAGCGGGGCAAGAGCGGTCGGGCGCGGCGAAAAATCGCGCGTTATCGGTCGCCGCCGCGAAAAATTTAGCGAAAAAATGAGAATTTTTTTTAAGGGCGGAAAAGCGCGGGGGAACGGCGGGGAATAAGGGGCGGGGAAAAAAGGCAGATTTTGCCGGAGGGGGAGTTTGATAAATCCGCCCGCCGCGAAGCGGCAGAGCGTAACAGCCCAGCCCAAAGGAAAATCGGCGGTTTCGATTTTCCGGCGGGCTGGGTTTGGTGGACAACAAAAAAATATAACGCCCTGTAAGGGCAGTGGAAATTTTTGCGTTGCCCTTACAGGGCGCGTAATTTATGGGCGACATTTTA
>JAISJR010000062.1 GCA_031261425.1 Planctomycetota bacterium | reverse complement strand
TCGGCGGGGCGAGTAACCGGACGGCGTTCCGTCGCCGGCGTGAAATTAACCGGCGGAATTTCCGCGTGCGCATAACTTCTCGTCATTGTCGCTGGCATGGTTTTCCCTTTCTTTTTTGGTGTTAAAGAACTCTTTTCGCAATCATAAATTTTATTGACGGTCAATCAAAATTAAAAATCCGGGCTTTGCGCCGTCAAACTCCTGCCGGCATCGACCGCCGCGCCGCGCTCTTTTTGCGCCACCTATTCCCGGATTTCTTTCGCTCTCGCCCAAGAAATTTTTCGCCCGCGAATACAGCCCCCGCAACTTGTCGTCAATATCGTAACCCGACATCACCCCCTCGACCGATTGCTTGCGGTCTAACACCCCGTCGCCGACCGCGTCTAACTTGTCCAACTCCACCCCCTCGCGTTTCGCTTCGCCGGTCGCGTTTGCGTCGTTCAATAATTTGCTTACCGCTTCTTTTGCCGTCGCGCCCGCGCATTGCGTAAATTCTTGCCCGTTTTTATCCGCGTCCGCGCTGACTTCCACCGCCAAATGTAAAGCGTTGCGCCCACGACTATTTACACCGTATAAATCCGACACGCGACCGGCGGAAGTTTCTTCGTTGCAACAGCGCCGACGACTAACCGCGTAACACGAGTTACGAATTAAAAATTACGAATTTGCAGAATGAAAAGATTCGTATCGCGCTTTTTTACGCGCGCAAAAAAAATCCGCCAATGATTAAAGTTTGGGAAAACACGTCCGCTAATAAGGACAACTGTTTTTTTCAACGATTAAATCAAGGAGGATTAAAATGCTTAACGCTCTCGCCGGCGGCGCCGAAAATTACGGTTTATACGCGACCGCTTTTCGCGGCGTGTCTCTCCCTAACGATGCGGCGGCGACCGCCAACGGCAATTTATCCTTATACGCCGACAGCGTCGAAATTTCCGCCGTCGCGCAACAATGGGTCGCCGAACACGACGCGGCGCAAGCCGCCGACCTGCACACCAAAGAAGGACGCGCCGAACAAGCCAAAAATTACGACGCGATTCTCGCCGGTTTGCGCGACCAATATGCCGAACCGGAAGCGATGCGCCGCTTCGACGAAATTATGCGCGCCGACGGTTTTGCGTTAGTCCAAAACAGCGCCTCGCTCGTCAGTTTCAACGGCTATTACAGTCAGCACGGCGGCGTGAGCGGCAACAATATCAGCGACCATTTTCTTGAACTAAATGAAATTTTGCGTCCGGCGGGCATCGCGTCCAATCTGGTTGCCAACGCCACGCTTGAAATCGCCGGCGTCAACGGCAAAACGGAATACCTCGCGGAGACGTGGGTCGGTTACAACGCCGGCGTGTCCGCCGAGGTGCAAAAAAATCTTGACGACTGGCGCGGGCGTCCGTTCGACGACGCGCAGGCGCAGGCGGATTTCGACTTGCGCGAATATCTGAATAAATACGCGACGAACGATTACGCGACGGTGGCGGGCGTCAGTTCCGACCTCGCGGCGTTGACCGGCTCGCTGTTGGCGAAAGCCGGAATCACGCTCAACGACGGCGAGAGCATCGCGTTTTTCCTTGCCGACGGCGGCTCCGGTCCGCAACTTAACGCAACGCTCAATCGCGCTACCGGCGCGGAGAAATTGTTGACGGCGGACGAACGGCTCGCCAATGTCGCGCGCGGCGCGGACGAGCGGCAAGTCGCGATTGAAACGCGGCTCAACGACTTGCTCAAAAACGACAAGAGTTTGTTGACGGCGTTTTTGGCGGAAAATCAGCGCCTTGAAAAAGGCGACGTGTCGGGCTTGGCAAGTTTTACCGACGAATCGCGCTCGGTGTCGTATGACGTGCTTCGGCGCTTTATCTACTCCGCGTCCGAAACGTCGGCGGTCGTCGTCGCCGATAGTTTGCGCGTTGACCGGCGCGGCTACACCTACGAGAAAAAAATCTCCGACCAATTTGAAACCCAAGCCGACAACTTTATGTTGAACGTGTCGGCGTCAACCGGCGAAATGTGGGACGGCGGACGCCCCGGCGTGGTGAAAGACCCGGCAGGTTTCGCGCAAAAATTACAGGCGCGGGAGAACGAACTGACGCAAAAAATCCGCGACGCGGCGACGACGGGCGGCGCGATTGCTTCGACGCTTTCGCGCGAGGAATTTAGCGACTACAAGTCGGCGAAATTTCAAGAGCAAATTGATAATTTGGCGCGAATGGGTATGCGTTGGAACGCCGGCGGCGGGCTTGAAATCGCGGTTCTAAACGAGGAAACCAACGGCAAAAACACGCAGTATTTTCAGCGACCGGACGGCGGCTACGAGCGCGTTACTATTGACGCCGACGGCAATCAAGAGTCGGCGATTCTTGCCCAAGACAGCGACGAATTGCCGGAGACCTTGCGCGAAAACGGCGGTGCGGCGGCAATCGACAAAGATAAGGTAGCGGCAAAAAACCGCCGCAACGATTTGACGAATTATTTAATCACGGATTTTCCGGCGGTCGCCGATTTCGCCGCGCAACACGCCAATCAACGCGACAACATCAAGAGTATGGTGCTGGAAGCCGTTTTCGGACGGCAATCTTCCGCCAATAAAAATTATGGAGTTTTTTAGCAAAATCAGCGAGCGGGGCGCCGAAAAGGAGAAATAAAAATGCCATTTTCTATTGCCGGACTGACGGTTAATAACCCGAAAGCGTGTCGCGATTCCAACCATTTGGATTGGCGCACGCCCAAGCGATTGGGCGCGGATACGGTCGCGCCGACCGAATCCGTCGCGACTAACCGCGATGCGTTCCGACGCCAAGACCGCGTGGAAATTTCCGATGAAGCGAGAAAAATCGCCAATGAAATTTCTTGGCGCGGACGCGGATTCAGCGCCCAACAATTAACCTCTATCGACGATGTTGACCAACGACCGGAATGGTTAAAGCAATGGCAGGAAGAAATGAAAGCGGGCGACGCCCCCAAGGCGAAGGTTAGCGCCACGGCGCCAAGCGCGGCGGCGAGCGACGCGGAAAAAGACGAGTCGAGCGAGGCGGCGCGGGCGCTGTTGGAAAAACTTAATACCGTCGCCGCCGGCTTGAATAAACAGATTGCCGCGGTCTTGGAAAAGAACGACCTCAAACTGTCCGCCAATGAACGGTTGCGAATTGAAGTGAACGCCGACGGCAAAATTTTTGTCGGCGGGATTAAAGACGCCGCCCAAGTCAACGCCATTGAAAAAGCGCTAAACGCCGAAGACGGGTTGGGCGCCCAAATCAACGACTATAAAAAGGACTATCAAGAAGCGTCCGGCATTTTAGAAAAAATCGCCGGCAAGGGCTTGAGCCAACTAACGCGCGACCCCGGCGGCGCGACTAATTTTTTGCGCGACAATCCTGAAATCGGCAAGTTGATTAAAAAACTCGCCGCCGACAACGCGCTTTCGACCGGCTCGATACTTACCAATCCCGAAGGCGCGTTGAAAGATTTGCTCACGGCGGCGCGGGGTAAAATCCAAAGCGCGTTTGGCGAATACAACGATGATTTATTCGACAAAATGCGGAAAAACCACATTCCGTTAGGCGACAACTTCAACCGAGATTTTATGTTGGATCTTCATTCGCTCGCAGTGTCTTTCACCAACGCCGGCGAGCGGGAAATTTCGGTCGGCGGCGATAAGCGCACCGCCGCGAACGGCGAAGCCATCGTCAAGAAAATTTTGGACGAAGTGTTGCGGACGACCGACGCCACCGGCGAAGTCGAAATTTTTACCGCCGCGACGGAGCGGCTATTGTTGAACTACGAAAATGTTTTTGGCGAACCGGCGGGCGACGACACGCGGATAAATCTGCAACTCGAAGCCGGTTGGGGCGCCGTGGGGATTTCTTCACCGGCGAAAGAAAAGGAAATTGCCGAAAACATCAGTCAAGAGAGCAATCGTTTGTTGCGCCGATTAGGCGCCGAGTTCGACGAGCCGTTAGCGGTCGAAGTCGATGACCAAGGGAAATTGCGCGTTACCAATCTTCCAACCGGCGCGGCGCAACGGCAGAGTATTTTGTCGGCGTTGGCAATCATCAATACGCAAATGGAAAATGAAGGCGGCGGAAATGACGAATACGCCGCTTTGCGTGATTTGCGGAAGCAACGGCAAATTTTTCAGCGCGGCGGCATCGGCGGCTTGAACCAAATTAACGCGGATAGGTCTCTTTGAAAAAATCGGTTCGCTTAAATCCGGCGAAATTGCGCTTTACGTTAGCGCTAATAGATGCCGCGCTTTCAGCGCGACGGTCGGAATTATCAAAAATCGCCACCATGTCATTCCGGCAACCGCGCCGGACTGACGGCGGATAGTCCGCCCTGCCCTCCATAGAGGGGAATTTTATTTTGCCGCGCTTCGCGCGCGCGAATTTTGGCGAAGAAAATGAAATTATTTTTTTAATCCGCGTCGTTGCGGCGGTCGTCCAAGATGTTTTCGATTTCGGCGGCGGTTTGCGCGAAACGTAGCCGGTCGCCGAGGGTTTGCGGATTTGCCACGCCCCAATCAATCGCCGCGAACGTGTCTTTGACGGTTTGCAGAATTTCCGGCAACGCCGCCGCCGTTTGCGTGTTCGAGTCGTGCATCGAAAGCAATAAATTTTTTTCGCCCCGTCGAAACGCCGTCCGCAAATTTTGGGCGAACAATTTTTTTTTGCGCGGTATCCACACCGAAATAATTTTATAGCCGCCGTCGGGATATTTCGCGTCGGTCAACAGCATCTTCAAGCCCAATCGCCGATACGTCGGTAGGCAACTCACGCCGTCTTTTTCGTATTTCCACAGCGGCGGGCGCACATAACGCGGGCGCTTGCCGGTCAAGTCCTCAATCCGGTCGAGGCACTGTTGCAATTCGGTTTCGAGCAAATTATTTTGCCACGAGTTCGCCGCCGGCAACGCGGCGTGGCGCGGATGCGTGGTCGTTTGCTTGCCGTAGCCGCCGCCCCAATGAACGCCGATAACGTGTCCCTGCCGGTCGATTTCCCGCAAAATCTCGCCGCCCGCCGCGGTCTCGCCTTTTTTGAACGTGTCGCGCAAAAACGTGTCCGGCGAAGTCAAAACGAAAAAAATTGCCGCCGCGCCGCGATTATTCGCGCCGTGCCGAAAATCCGCCAAGATCCGTAAAACCGCCAACGTCGGACTGGCGGTGCGTCCGTCGTCGCCGCCTTGCGCCGGACCGTCGTCAAACGACAGCGCGACGCGAAAACAGTCGAGCAACGGAATAAAACGCGGTTCTTGTCCGGCAAAATCCACGCGCACGGCGCCTGCGCGCGGCGGCAATTTCGGCACACAAACCGTCAGTTCGTCGCCGCGCTTTTTGACAATCGCAAACGGCAATTTTTCGCCGTCGCTCGTCAGCGTCAATTCGCCGGTCGCGGGGCGCAATTTCAGCGTTACCTGTTCGGTCGCGGTGAACAACACCGGCGGCAAGTCCGCGGCGAAAGCGACATTCAAGAGCAAGAAAGTGAGCAGTGAGCAGTAGGCAGTGAGCAGTAAATAGTGAGCAGTAGGCAGTGAGCAGTGAGCAGAAACGGCGCTCGCTGTCCACTGCCGACTGCCCACTGCCCGCTGTCCACTGCCCACTGCCCACTGCTTACTCATACTTCACCCATTCCAAACAAAGCCCCGCCGCCGGCGCGCTTTGTCCCGCCCGCGCCCGCGCTTTCGCGGCGATAATGGCGGGAACCGCCGCCGCGGCAAACCGCCCGCGCCCCACGTCAACCAACAGTCCCGCGATGTTGCGCACCATATTGTAGAGAAAACTGCGCCCTTCCACCTCAATAAAAATTTTGCCGCCGCTCGCGGAAACCTCGCGGTCAAACGGCGCGTAGTCGGCGGCGAAAATTAAATCACAGCGGTCAATCGCGCGGACGTTATTTTCACCGGCGCGTTGTTGATTGCTCAGCGACGTGAAATCGTGCTCGCCGAGGAGCGCCGCCGCCGCGCCGCGCATCGCGGCGAAGTCCAGCGGATACGGCACGCGCCAAACCCGCCGGTCGAGCGCCGGACGTGACGGGGCGTGCCACAGCGTATAGCGATAAAGTTTGCGCTTGGCGTCGTGGCGCGGATTGAAATTTTCGGGCACTTCGGCGACGGCGCGGACGGCGACATCGTCCGGCAATAAACCGTTCAGCGCCGCGACAAAATTCGCCGTCGGAATGGGCGACGCGACCCGCGCGACGGCGACTTGTCCGCGCGCGTGCACGCCGGCGTCGGTGCGTCCGGCGCCGTAGAGGCGCGCCGGCGCGCCGGTCAAACGGGTCAAGACCCGCTCGATTTCCGCCTGCACCGAGCGACCGTTGGGCTGAATTTGCCAGCCGCAAAAATTCGTGCCGTCGTATTCAATCGTGAATTTGAGGGAGCGCATTTTTCCCCGCGGACTGTGGAAAATGAAAAACCTTTTGATACAATCGCGACTTTTTAGCAACCTCCGTCTGCCCGCAAGTTGGCAGTCGGCAGTTGGTAGTTAATAGTAGCGGAGTTTTATTTTCAGATTTTAATCATAAAAAATTCAACTCCTACCAACTAAAAACTGTTGGAATTTCGTGATGCAAAAAGCAGGAAAAAAGACCTTGTTGGCGGTCGCCGCCGCTATCGGTTTAGCCGGTTGCGGCAACGACGCGCCGTTGCCGCCGGCGCCGGCGTCGAGCAATGCGCCCGCGCCGGCAAAACCGCCGGCGAAAGAACTCGCCGCGCCGCGCGTAACCTCCGCCGATTTTACCGACGCCGCCGCTTCGCCGAAATTACCGGCGATGCCGGAATACAGCGACGGCGAACAGCGGCGAGTGTTGACTATCGCCGAAATTCAGGCGTTGACCACCGCTCCGTCGGTTTCGGCGGCGCGGATGCAGTTGGAAGCCCATAACGAATTGCCGGAACTTGAAATTTACGCGACGGAGCCGACCGCGACCCGTTATCAAAACACGCCGCCGACCGCGCGCTTGGCGAGCAACGTCGCCACGATGATAGACCCGATTGACGCCATCGACGGCATCGACCTCGACGGTCCCGAATTAAGCAGTAGTTTCGACAGTTTCCACCTCTACGAAGACACGCCATCGTCGTTCAACAGCGCTAATCGTCCCCGTCCGGCGCGGGCGTGGAACGGGTATTAGAATTCAATTCTCAATCGGCTTTAGCCGAATGGCGCAACCGCGAATTTAACGATGATACGTCAATTGATTCGTCCGCTGTCTATCCCCGTGGCGCTCGCGGCGGGCGCGCTGTTGACGGACGCGCGGGCGGGCGTGCCGTATTTGCCGTATTTCATTATGGGAATGTTGTTTATCGCGCTGTTGCCGGTCAATTTGCGCGACCTGCATTTTCGCCGCCAGCACTGGTATTTGGTCGGCGCCGGCTTGCTGTCCGGCATCCTTCCGTGGCTCATCGCGCAAAAATTCGGCACCAACGACTGGCTCGAAATGCTGTTCTTTTGTCAACTCGCGCCGGTGGCGTCGGCGATGACGACGGTCATCAGTTTTTTGCGCGGCAAAGTCGGCTTTTGCGCCACCGCCTTTGTGGTGGATAATATCTTCATCGCCGTCGCGCTGTTGTTTTTTTTACCGACGATGCGGGCGACCGGCGGCGAGCCGCTCGGCGAATTGGCGCTCGACATCGGGCAGAGTTTGGGAATGGTTTTCGCCGCGCCGTTTGTCCTCGCGCAGTTGGCGCGGCGGCTGTATCCGCCGGTCGGCGAATGGAGCGCCAAATATAAATTGGGGCGCGTCGCGTTCACGCTGTGGTGGTTGGTGCTGTTTATCGTCGGCGCCTACACGGTGGATTTTCTCCGTCATTCCGGCGCCGTGTCCGGCGGGCAAATGCTCCTCGTGGCGCTCATCAGTTTGGCGCTGTGCGGCTTTAATTTTACGCTGGGCTACTATTTGGGCGGCAAGGAATTTTCGCGCGAATGTAGTCAGGCGTTGGGGCAAAAAAACACGATTTTCGCGATTTATTTGGCGCTGGCTTTTGCCAATCCGGTGGTGGCGATGGCGCCGATTTTTTATTTGCTCTGGCAGAATCTCTGGAACGCCTGGCAGTTGCTCGCCGTCGCGACGGGCTGGCGGAAAGCGATTAACAATTAAGAAAGAACTTATCCACGAATTTTCACGAATTAGACGAATTAACACGAAACCGAACGAAGCGAAGGTTAGTGTGCTTTCCAAATTAAGAGCAAGAAATTTCTCACAGAGACACAGAGGCACGGAGAGAGAAAAAAATAAGGAGTTAATTCTCTCTGCGAAACACTGTGTCTCTGTGAGAAAAATTCGTGAAAATTGGTTTAATTCGTGCTAATTCGTGGACAAATCTCTTGCTCCTGATAATTACCGAAACTCCATTAAGAATCGAGGACTAACCGATGAACCCGCGTCTGCTGAACTTGCCGAATTTGATGACGTTTTTCCGTTTTCCCGCCGGACTGGCGGTGCTGTGGTTGTTCGTGCGGATGTCGCCGGAGAATTATCCCGACGGTTATCCGGCGTGGTCGGCGATTGCGATTGCGATTATCGGCGTGCTGACGTTTCTCACCGATTTTTACGACGGGCGCGTGGCGCGGCGCTACGGCATCGTTACCGACGCCGGCAAAATGCTTGACCCGATTGCCGACAGTTTGTTTTTCACCTTGTTGTTGATGGGGCTGGCGTTGTCGGGGCGGTTTGAGGTGAGTATTTGGTTCACGGTGATAATGCTGTATCGCGAAGCCGGCGTGCAAACGATGCGGCGCATCGCGGCGCTGAAAGGCGTCGTGCTGATGGCGGGCTGGGCGGGCAAATTGAAAATGGCGTTGCAAGGCGCCGCGATGGGCGTGTTCGGTTTCGCCCTGTTCGTCAACGACCTCCGCCTCGTCGCGGTCGGCGAACCGGCGCTGATTGTTTTGGCGTGGCTCGGCTCGGCGGTCGCGGCGCTCTGCGGCTTGCTCAGTTTGGGCGCGTATCTCTGGCAACTGCCGGAAATGATGCGCGAACAAAAAGAGCAGAGTTGAGAGTTTAGAGTTGAGAGTTGAGAGAGTGGAGTTTTTTTAAGACGCGCGAAGCGCAACCGATACTCAACTTTCAACTCTAAACTCTCAACTCTAAAATTATTCCCCGACAAATAAAATGAAAAAATTCCCTCTCTGCCTCCTATTCCTCATCCTCGGCGCGTTCGCCGCGCGCGGCGCGGATTCGCCGGATATTTTTCAAGAATTAAATCAACCCAGCGTCCGCGACCATTGGCAAAAGGGCGATAAAATCGCCGCCGCCGTCGCGCAGTTGACCGGCGAGGCGATGTGTCCGTTTCTCGGACTCGGCGCGCACGGCGCTTACGTCTATTACAAAACCGCCGCGCCGGAGCGCGAAAAATTGGCGTGGCATTATCAGCCGTGGTGTTGGGGAATAATGCTGGCGTTGGCGGGCTTGGTCTTTCTGAACGCGACGGGCGGCGAGGCGCTGACGCCGATGCTCAAAAAACCGATTGAGGCGTTGAACGAAATTCTTTCCGTCGGCGGCGCGACGGTAACTCTGCCGCTCGCGGCGGGAATTTTCGCCGGCAATGTCGGCGAGTCGTCGTGGCTGACGGGCGTGAGCATTTTTCCGGCGGCGATGGCGGGCGAAAGCGGGGCGCTCGCGACGGCAAACTGGGGGATTTTATGGCTCGCGGGGTTGGTCGTAGCGGGCGTCGTATGGATTTGCTGGCACCTCGTTGACGTGATGATTATCATTTCGCCGTTTCCGTTTGTTGACGCGCTCTTGCGCGGCGGACGCGCGACGCTGATGCTCGGTTTGGCGGCGCTGACGGCGCTCTCGCCGTTTTTGGGACTGTGCGTGTCGCTGTTGATTATCGCGATTTGCGCTTTGTTATGCGGCTGGTGCGGACGGTTCGTCCTGTATGCGTGGACGCGGTTTTACGATTTATTTTTCGGGCGGGTCGCGTTGCCCCTCCGCGCGTTCAGCGCCCGCGGACTAAAAGGATGCGCGACGCGGACGCGCGGCGTGTTGAGCGCGCGGGACGGCGCGTTGGTTTTCCGTTACCGGCGGTGGTTTATCGCGTCGCGCGAAACGGTTCTACCGTTTGACGGCTATTTGCGCGACGGGCAGATAATGAAAACGGTCGGCGAGCGGACGGTTCCGCTACTGACGCTGTTGCCGAGCGCGGCGGCGCAAGCGGACGACGTGGCGCGAATGTTGCATTTGACCGGCGCCGGTCGCGACGACAACGCCAAAACCGTGTTGGTAACGCGCGTGATTCCGAACGCCTGACCTTGCGCTACCGGCGGCAATCAATACATTCGCCATCCGGCGTTGCGTGATTTTTTTTTGCGCGGTTTTCAATGCATAGAATTTATTCGCGGGCGTAGCTTAGTGGTAAAGCTCCAGCCTTCCAAGCTGATAATGAGGGTTCGATTCCCTTCGCCCGCTCCAAATTTTTCCCGTGAAATTTTCTTGATATGCGGAATAGTTGTCCTGCCGGAACGACGAACTGATTTGCCCCTTTTCAGCTTGACGGTTATCGAATAACTCTAAAAGGAAAATTTGTGAACGCGAACGAGCAGTATAAAGACACGGTGTTTGCGGCATATTTTGGCACGGACGCGGCGCGCTGTTGCGAAATCTATAACGCGCTGTGTAACGCGCACGCGACGCCGGACGCGATAAAAATCAACACGCTCGACAAGAATTTTTTCGCGAAGTTGCGCAACGACGTGTCCTTTTTAGTCGGCTCGGAGTTGATAGTGTTGATTGAGCATCAATCGACGCTGAACGAAAATATGCCGTTGCGCTTTTTGCGCTATATCGTGGAGCAATACGAATTGCTGATTGAGCGGAAAAAACTCTATCAAGAGCGTCTAATCAAGTTGCCGCGTCCGAAATTCTTTGTATTTTACAACGGCAAGAAAGATTGCCCGGACAAAGAGGTGTTGCGTTTGTCCGAGGCGTTCGGCGATAATGACGAAGCGGTGGATTTGGAATTGACGGTAACGCTGTTGAACATTAACGACGGTCATAACGCGGAGTTGCTGAAACGCTGTCGCGGGTTGAATGAATACGCGCGATTTGTTTCGGCGGCGCGACGGGAGCGGGCGACGGGCAAGCCGCTGGCGGAGGCGTTATCGGCGGCGATTGACTGGTGCGTCGGCAACGGGATATTGCGGGATTTTTTGAGTGAGCATAGAACGGAGGTGATTGGTATGTTGACGGCAGAATTTGACATTGATGAAGCGCGCGAAGTGTGGGAAGAGGAGGCGGAACTGCGCGGCAGACAACTCGGCGAACAACTCGGCGAACGACGTGGAGAACTGCGCGGCAAGCAATTGGAAGCACTGCATATTGCCCGGACAATGAAGCAGAAAGGATTATCCGATAATGTGATAATCGAAATAACGCAATTGACGCCGCGCGATTTAGCGGGACTTTTTGCGGGAGCATAGAACGGAAGTGAATTGGTATGTTGACGGCAGAATTTGACCTTGACGAGGCGCGCGAGGTATGGGAAGAAGAGGCGGAACTGCGCGGCGAACGGCGCGGCGAGCAGCGCGGTGAACAAATAAAAGCACTGCAAGTAGCCCGTGCGATGAAGGAAAAGGGACTATCTGATAATGTGATAATCGAAATAACGCAATTGACGCCGCGCGATATGGCGGGACTTTTTGCGGGAGCATAGAACGGAAGTGAATTGGTATGTTGCCGACAGAATTTGCCCCTTGGCAACTTTTGCCCTTATCGTTACAAAATGCGCATTTATCTAGGACAGTCCCTAAATTTTAGCCGAAACGCTTTTCTTTTTTGCCGGTTGATAATGAAACACGAAGCCACGCGGATAATGAAATTATACACTGCGCGGTTGGCGCGGATGCCGCCGGAATTGACCACCGCCGCTTTCACCTCAGGAAATTTCGCCAGCACCGCCGCGATTTGCCGGTCATTGGCATTTTGTTCCCCCGTATTTATTTGCCATAAAGGTTTTTCGCCGCTCTCGTTTTGCAGGTCAAACATCTTCCCGCCAAAACCGTAGCCGTTTTCAATTACGCCATATTCTGTTCCTTGCAATTTCGCCATCGCCCAAGACCACACGTCATCGGCGGTCGGCGCCAGCGTCAAGAATTCTTTCTCCGCGGTAATCAACGGATGCAACGAATGTGGCGGATAGAGAACGCCGCCGACACCGGTCGGGAAAACCAAGCCCGACGGCGTGTTTGGCAGGGCGGCGCAACCTTGCCATCGGTTGTAAGAGCGAATTTGTCGTTGTTCGTCTAACGTAATAATATGCGCTCGATGACACCATATTTTAGTCGGATTTTGCGCGTAACCGGCTTTCAGTCGCGAAAGCCAATCACGCGGGTAATAAGTGTCATCATCGGCGGTAATTAGAATATCGTCAGGGAACTCGCGAAGCGCCGGAATAAGTTTTTTGTATGATTTAAGGTCGTCGCCAAAGCGGATTTCCAGACCGTGCGCTTGCAGTTTTTCTAATGACGGCGTGATTTTATCTTTATCGTCGTGCGCGAGCCACAAAATCACGCGGTCGGGCAACACCGCGCCGGTGAAAATCGACCAAATCGCTTTCGGCGCGGTGGTCGCAATCCGCTTGCCGTAAGACGTGAGCGTAACGATAAATTGCCCCCCCCCCCCCGTATTTTTCGTCAGACGCGGCAAGCCCATAGTTAGTTCATACCGCATATTGAAGAGCGCCATTTGTCGTGATGTATTATCATCTCCCGTCAAGCGTCGATAAAGGTCGCCGCCCAACGCCATTAGCAAGACCTTGTTCCGCAATTTGCGCCCGAATGTTCCCATAGAAAAGTCCTTTCGTGAAAGTGGTCGTGATTGCTATAGTCGTTTAACTTAAAATGGAACTAAGAACCTATCCGAATAACCAGAACGGGGATTGAGAGATTTACCACCAAGGCGAAAAAAAGGCGCACGAAGTCCGCGTTTCAACCTTCGGCGACTGGTGCGCCTTGGTGGTTAATCTTGATAACCAGATAGGTTCTTAATAACCGCGCCTAAATAATTATTAACGCCGGTTAGTTTTTATTTCTTGCCGCCGCGATTTCGGGATTCATTTGACAATGCGACGAAGCAAAAATTTCATCGTTCAACAGATAACAGAAATCCGCATATTGAGGATGTTGCGGTTGCCAAACTGAAAGTTCGCGTATTTCGTTTTTACTAAAAGGTCCGCCGTGCATTGACCAAAAACTGGCGATAATGTCTAACTTTATCGCTAATGCCAAAAATGCTTTCATTTCGCGGTAATTGATGGCGGTAACCACAAAACTGATTTGCACACGTTGTAACTTGCCGCGTTTTTTCAAGTCGGCTAAATATTTCACGTTTTCCATAACCCGTTCAAAATTGCTATGATGAATTATTTGATTGTAGGTTTCGGCGGTGGCGGCATGAAGCGAAACTGTAATATCGCGAAGATTGTCTAAAATACCGAGTTGTTGCACATTCTTTTCGTCGCAAAGCAAGCCGTTAGTGAGAAATCCTACTTGTATTGACGGAAATTTTGCGCATACCGCCGCTAATAAATTCCGTTCAAAGGTGCTGGCTAAACATTCGCCGCCGCCGCTGACGCCAAGGCGAACGGCATCCTTAAACATCGGCACAAAATAGGAATCAATCATCGAGTTTAGCCGCGCGATTTTTTCTTTCGGCATAACGTATCGATGTTGGCGGCAAAATATACACTGAACATTGCAAGTATTGTCGAGCGATGATAAAATATACGCCGGATACTTTAACATCCCATTTTGGTCAAATCGACCGGCGAAAAATTCCTTGCCGGACATTCCCGCGTGCGCGGTTATTCTTTCATTACACAATTGCAGGTCACAAAATCTATAACTATTATCAATAACGCTCCGGCGAAAGTCGGCGGCTTGCTTTGAATACCAAATATCATGAAACGGTTGGTCAAATATATTACCGAAAGTATAAGCGCCGGTATTACGACGCGAACTGACAAAACCGGCGGAGGTGAACGCCGGACAACACGGAACCACACTACCATCGCTATGAATCTGGATATTCAAAAATGGATTTAAACACATCCCCTCATAATACGCATACTGTGCGGGGGGGGGGGGGGGCAGGATAACGGCGCAACAAATAAATGTCATTTTGTAATTCTGCCAAACGGTCAACCATTTCCTGATTGCTTGCGACTAACTTTTCAATCTGCAACTTTCGCCGCATCCACGTTGAAATTCCCATTTGTTTTCCTTTCGCATAAAAGAGTTGTTCGCTAACCGATAAGAGTTAATCCTGTAATAGACACGATTGATGCTGTAAGCAAAGGGAACTCGTGAGAACGAGTCGGCACATTAACCCAGCCGGCGAAATCTCTATCCCAAATGATTTTATCGGGATGATGCCACCGGTTGTTTGCCCTCATCAAAAAAGAAAGTATGCCGGTATTGGTTACCGTTTAATTCCACCGCCGCCGCCGCCCCGTTCGCGAGCGATGCGGCAAGCGCATCACAACGAGAAGCCAAAACCACCTCAATAAGATATAACAAATCGGCAGTGTATCGGGCGTTTTCCACGCCTTCCATACCCAATGGCGCCTCACGATATTTCAGAAATTCCTGCGGTGAAGAGAGTATTTTCGCTAGATAATCGTAGGTAAGTCGCGCTCGTTCTATCACGATTAATTTATCGCCGAATGCCCGCCGAAATTCATCGACGCCCTCGGCAAAATCAATGGACAGGAAAATCCACTCCATTCTCCATTCAGCCAATAACTGTCTGACTTTATCAATCACTACTTGGTTATCAGGCATTATATTATGATGAACGCGTTGATAAACTTTGCCGCTACGCACCATCACCGCCATAATATTTTTCTTATCGCCGAATTTTTTTTGTTGATACTCGTCAATTCTGACGATTACTTCCCGCTTGAATTTCATATACTCCGTAATATAAGCATGCAACTTAGCGATTAACGCCGTATTGCGGTAATAGGTGAACGGAAACGGCACATACTGCGCCAGCATTTCGGTATCCGACAAAACTACATTTTCCGAGAAATAACACCCCAGCAAATCGTAATTTGCCGGTTGCTCAAAATAATACTCCCAATAATTCATCGTGCCATTCACCGGATGGTCTTCGTTAGCAAGCGTCCGGTAGTTTTTCATATCGACCATTGGCGTCCAGCCGTTTTCTACCGCAAAAATAATGTGCGATAAAACGAAATGAAACCACGAAAAAAGTCCGGCGGGACGATTTGGTAATGGGCGAATGATGTAAAACTTACCGTCATAGCCAATATTCTTATCAGTTATCCCGAAATTATTCATAGACCAATCAATTTTTTGCATTTTACCGTCGGGATTGCCGTTTTTGGGCTCCCCCCCCCCTCCCGTCAAGCGTCGATAAAGGTCGCCGCCCAACGCCATTCGCAAGACCTTGTTCCGCAATTTGCGCCCTAACGTCCCCATAAAAAAACTCCTTTCGTGAAAGTGGTCGTGATTTTATCACCCCATTCATTCGTTGATTTCGCCGCGCAACGGGTGTTTGTCCGCGCCGACGCGCGGCGGTTCGTCGCCGCGCAAGCCCATCGTTTTCGTTTGGCGGTCGTTGCCGAGGCGCGCGTAAAGTTCTTGGCAAATTTCCGGCGGCACAAACGCCTCGACTCGTCCGCCCATCGCGCACGCCTCCCTAATCAAACTCGAACTGATAAACGCCTTTTCCGCGCTCGCCATAATGAACACCGTTTCGACGCCGGCGATGGTGCGGTTGGCGATGGCTAATTGAAATTCGTATTCAAAATCGGCATACGTGCGAATGCCGCGCAGGATGACTTTCGCGCCGGCTTGCCTGACGAAATCCACCGTCAAACCGTCGAACGCCGCCACGCGCACTTTGGGCAAATGCCGCACTTGCCGCCGAATCATTTCGACCCGTTCCGCCGGCGTGAACACCGGCGTCTTCGCCGGATTGCACCCGACCGCGACAATCAATTCGTCGCACAGCGTCGCGCCGCGCTCAATCACGTCCAAATGCCCGTAAGTTATCGGCTCAAACATTCCGGGAAAAACGGCGGTGTTCATCGTGAACCTCACTGAAAGAGTTGAGAGTTGAAAGTTTAGAGTTGAGAGTTGAGATGTGGAGTTATTTTTTCAAAATGCGCGAAGCGCGACCTCCGCTAAACTCTAAACTCTAAACTTTCAACTCTAAACTCTGCTCTCTCAACTCTCGCTCTAATCTCGCCGTCCGCCAGCGTGATTTGTAATTTTTCGCCGGTCGTCGCTTCTTGCGCCGAGCGCAAAATTTTTCCCGCCGCGTCGCGCGTGATGCTGAAACCGCGCCGCAACACCGCGTTCGGATTTAACGCCGCCAAACGCGCGTCCAATAATTTATGCCGTTCCCGCCGCCGTGCCAAGAGCGCGGACAGCGCGCGGCGCAAAACGGCGCTCAATTCGTCGCATTGCTGTTGTTGCCGGCGAAGTCGCGCCGCCGGCTGTTGACGCGCCACGGTCGCGTTAAGAGCCGCCAAACGCTCGCGCCGCGCCGCGAGAAGAGCCGCCGCCGCCCGCCGCGCGGCGGTAAAAAATCCGGCAAGCACGGCGGACATTTGCGGATGTTCGCGCGTGGCGATTTCCGCCGCTTCCGACGGCGTCGCGGCGCGAACGTCGGCGACCAAATCGCAAACCGAAGTGTCGATTTCGTGTCCGACCGAACTGATGACCGGCGTCCGGCACGCCGCCACGGCGCGCGCCACGCCCTCGTCGTCAAACGCCGCCAAGTCCTCCGCCGCGCCGCCGCCCCGCCCTAATAAAATGACTTCGCACCGTCCGTCGATTTTTTTCAGCGCGGCGACAATCGCGGCGGGCGCGCCCGCCCCCTGCACCAAACACGGCGACAAGAGCATCCGCGCCGGCGGAAAACGTTTGCGGATAATTTTAATCATATCGCGCACCGCCGCCCCCGCCGGACTGGTTACCAAGCCGAACACCCGCGCGAACGGCGGCAACTTTTTTTTGCGCTCCGGCGCGAGCCACCCCTCGGCGCGCAATTTTTCGAGCAACGCCAACCGCTTGGCGCGCGCGTCGCCGGCGCCGGTCGGGCGCAACCAATTGACTTGCAATTGATAATTGCCGCGCGGCTCATAGACGCTGATTTTGCCGCCGACTTCGACGACCTCGCCAATTTGCGGACGCGGCGTCCGACCGGCGGCTGTTTGCCACATCACGGCGTCGATTTTCGCGCCGGCGTCTTTCAGCGAAAAATACCAATGCCCCGACGGCGCGACGGTGAATTGCGAAATCTCGCCGGTCGCGGTAACGGCGGAAAAGTTGTTTTCCAACGTCGTTTTCAACCGGCGCGTCAATTGGGTAATCGTCAGCGGCACGGCGGGATTTTCGCGAAAGTCAAGCATTTTCTCTTTTCTCACGGAAGCGGGGACGGTTTAATTACGAAACCGGGGCGCGCGCGCTTTTCAAATTAAAAATAGATAACTTTATTCACAAACCCGCGAAGCGCAACTTTGAAAAAATCACCGAAAAAATTAGCGCGATGCGCCGACCACTTTGCCGCGTTCGATGATTTGGACGCGCGGATTTTGCGGGCGTTCGGCGCGCTCTTTCGTTTGTCCGTTCGCAATCCCCACTTTCTTGGCGGTTTCCGCGAGAGCGGCGTCAATGGTTTCCTTTTTTGCTTCGCCGTTTTTATCAAACACTTTCTCTTGACACACCTTCACCACGTTCGCGATGCAAACATTGATTTTGCCGTTTTCTTCGTCCGGGGCTAACGGAACGACAAACCGTTGGTCGAGCGCCATTCGCCGCGCGTCGCCGAAATTTATGATTGCTTTTTAGTCGAAAGTGTGGTATAAATATGCGTATTTTGCATTTGAGTGAGCGAGGAATACAGTTCAAGGGTCAAGACACCGCTTGCGGCACGTTGCGGATGGCACGGTCGTTAATGCCCGACTCGGCGGCTCGAAAAAATTGATGCCGGTCGCCGCGGCGAAGATGTATCCAAAATTAGGAGGAACTAAGCATGAAGAGCACGAGTGATTTTAACTGGCTTCATTTTTCAGACTTGCATATTGCACAACCTGGTTTTGATAGTGGATATGCGAGAAAACAGCTGTTATCGTTTTTAAGTCAAGAAATCGAAAATGATAATTTTAATCCTGATTACATATTTATTACAGGCGATGTGGCACATAAAGGTAATTACGGTAATGCCCATTTATAACGGAACTAATTAGCACATTAAGGTGGTCTCTCGGTGATATGGAGCGTATATTTTGGGCAGTTGGTAATCACGACGTGTCCCGCGAAAATAAACTTCGGAACGAAATTATTTTGCGATTACTTCGTAAAGATAGTAATTGCGACAGCCTTTTTGAAGAGTACATGAAGGACAATGATTTTTATAAAATCTTTACTTCCAATTGTATGGGCGATTTTTTTGATTGGCATAAAAAATTGCTTAAACGCGAGCCGTATCAGAATACCGTATCCCCGCACAGTCAACATAAATTAATTAACTTAAATTTAGTTGTTCTTAATACTTGCTTAACATCTTGCGATAATGACGATGAGAGACATCTGCTCATTATAGAACAAAATTTACTTGATATATTTAAATATTTCGATTCAAGTAATCCCACTTTTGTCATTGGACATCATGGGCAAGAGTTTTTTACACCAAGTTCGCAAGATAGAATTGGGCATTTGTTTGACACCGGTAACGTTGATTTATATCTTTGCGGTCATTCGCACAGATTGGGATATGGAGAATTTCCGCAAGCCAAGCGCGACATACCTCAAATCACTTGCGGCGGCGGAACGTTAGATGGTTACTCCAAACTTTCTTTTATGTATGGTTATTATAAAAGCGATGCGCATGAAGTGAATGTTAAGGCATACGGTTACGCAGAAGGTAATCGCAACTGGCAACTTGATAATACCCTTCACCGCAAGTTAGGCAGTAACAATCAAATTAAATTGACCGGCGTCAGAAATCCACCTAAAGCGATTGGCGGGAAAGTCACTAAGGAATCATACTCTGCCATTAAAAATAACGATGTCGTCCAAAAAGATTGGGCATCAAGTTTTTTCAGGTCAACAAACACTAAATTCAAAGGGATGTAAAAAATGTCAAACAAAACATACTTCGTCAGTTATACAACGCGTACACCAAGCGATATTGCTTGGGCGAAATGGGTTAGTTGGGTTTTGGAAAACAAACTGAACGCGAAAACAATCATTCAGGCGTATGATTTTAGAGCCGGCGACAATTTCAGAGAGCGGATGAATGATGCGCTTCGACGCGCGGATGCCGTTGTTTGTGTGCTTACACGCGCTTATTTGGAATCCGCGAATTGTACCGATGAATGGACTAATGCCCCAAGAATTATTCCTGTACGCTTTGAGGATTTTACTCCTACAGGCGTATTGACATCAAGGGTTTATATTGATTTGTGCGGTTTAGATAAAGATTCCGCCCGTGACGCATTGATAAGCGTATTGCAGGGAAAACAACGCCCGATTGAAGAGCCGAGCGCACCGTTTCCTGCGTCGGCAAAACCCGAGCCGGATTTTCCTGCGACAACTACAGAAAATATTGGCACGGCGAGGAACTATCTTCCAATAAGAAATAGATATTTCATCGGCAGAGATGATATGCTTTCTAAAATATACACGAGATTGAAATCATCGCCTGTCGTGTCGGTCATAGGTGCAGGCGGTTTCGGCAAGACAGAGACGGCAATTGAGTACGCATATCTTCATATGTCGGAATATAATCTGATATGGCGTTTTAATGCGGAATCCGAGAATCAATTGCAGAACGATTATCGTGAGTTTGCGATACGCAATCTCAGCATAAATAACGCAACAGAATTGAACTTTCCTTCGATAAAAAGAATGTTTGATAATTGGTGCGCCAATCATTCAGCATACCTTTTGATATATGACAACGCGGAAAACTGCCCTGACTTGAAAAGTTATCTCCCGACGGGTCAGTGGCAAGGGCATATTTTGATTAACTCTCGAGAAAAATTGAGCGGGATTGTTTCGGAAAGATTGACGGCGGAGTTGTTTTCGCCGGAAGATGCTGTTGAATTTATTCAGCGCCGTATTCCGGACGCCGATGCCGATTCCGCAAAAAACCTTGCGGATACATTGGGGTATTTGCCGTTGGCGTTGGAGTGCGCGGTGGCATATACAAATGAAAGCCAATATACGATAAAAGAATATCTGGATTTGTACAAAAAGCACAGCATTCGGGTTTTGGACAGTAAATCCGAACTCACGGACTACCAATACACCGTTTTAACTGTTTGGAGCGCAACTTTTGATAAAATCAGCAAAGAAGCCGAATCCGACGAAACAACGAAAGCGGCGCTTCAGTTGTTCAAACTCTGCACCTACTGTGCCGCTGACAATATTCCGTTACCATTTTTCATTGACGGACGCGCTGAAACACCGCAACCGTTGAGTAACTCGCTTGCCCCTGATAATGAACCGCTACATAACGACATTATTGAGAAATTGAAGCGGTATTCGCTGGTTTCAATGCAT
Organism: Planctomycetota bacterium; assembly: GCA_031261425.1. GTDB lineage: Bacteria > Planctomycetota > SZUA-567 > SZUA-567 > SZUA-567 > MS499-59. The sequence continues at coordinate 570 of JAISJR010000062.1, read as the reverse complement.
CGGGTTGAGGGAAAAGCGTTATTGTCCGTGCATAAACTCATTCAAGAGGTGGCAAATTTTGGTTTTGAACATACTGAGTGGGTGAATTGTTGCTTGGAAATAGCGGTTGCTGTTTTTAACTACCAGTACGGGACGCGCGAGGAGTTTGACAAATTCGCCGCTAACTTGCCGCATATTATTAAGATTGCTCAACATACCGAAGTTTTTTTGACCGATGACGATTCTAAAACGAGTGTAGCACGTTTATACAACGAAATTGGGACCGGTTTGCGCTACCAAGGGGACTACACAAAATCGCTTACGTGGTATTATAAGGCTTTGGCAATCTACGAGAAAGTATTTGGGACGGAACACCCGCTTACGGCGACGACGTACAACAACATCGCAACGGATTATCAATACCAAGGCGCCTACGTGAAAGCGTTGGAGTGGTATTATACGGTGTTGGCAATCCGCGAGAAATGGTTGGGCAAGGAACACCCCGACACGGCGACGACGTATAACAACATCGCGCTTGTGTATCACAACCAAGGCGACTACGCGAAAGCGCTGGAGTGGAATTATAAGGCT
>JAISJR010000084.1 GCA_031261425.1 Planctomycetota bacterium | reverse complement strand
CCGCCATAAAGTCGCGTCCCGTTAGGGACGCAATGTCGGTCTAATTATCACTAACCGACATTCCGTCCCTCCGGGACTGCGTCCCTACGGGACGGATTTTTTTTCGGGTGGCTTTTTCTCCTTAAAACGCCCCGCAGGGGCGGCGCGTAACAGCCCAGCGCAACGCGCTGGGTAAAAAGTCGCCCATAAAATTACGCGCCCTGTTAAGGGCAATGCAAAAATTTCCACTGCCCTTGCAGGGCGCCGGCGTTTTTCGACAACGCAAACCCAGCCCGCCGGAAAATCATAGAACCGATTTTCCTTTGGGCTGGGCTGTTACGCCTTGCCGCTACGCGGCGGCGACGCAAAAAGTTTTACTCCGGTTCAAAGAAGTGTTGGTCAACGACGCTGGCGCGACCGTCGGCGGCGACGCGGTAGATGTATTGCAGGAAGCGTTGCGCGACGACGGTTTGTCGCGGTTCGTGAACGAGACCGGCGGCGACGATGACGCGGAAATACTTGTCGGTCGGTTCCGGCGAAAAGACCGGCGTCGCGTCGTCGTGCGTCCGCTGTAATTCGGCTTTTTTCGCCACGAGGTTATGGGGCAACAAATAATCCGTCCGAATCAAGTTATTCGCGTCCGTATGCGCCGCGCCTTGCGAATAGACCTCCGCCCCGAACAAGTTCACCACCACGCGCTCAATCGCCGCGTTTTTGATGGCTTGCGGATTGATTTCCAAATACATCGGATAGACCGAGCCAATCGCCGGACGCCAGCGGTGCGCCGTCGCCTGCCGCATCACAAACCGCCCGACATAGGCGTGGTCTTTGTCCGTTACTTGCCCGTCGCCGTCCACATAGGTCTGATTGCCGGACAGCATCGCCAACGAACCCGCGCCGACGATGTTCGCCCCCGCGTCGGCGGCGGGCGCGTAAAATTCGCCGAGCGGCACACGATTGGGCGTTCCGGGAGTTCCGCGAGTTCCCGCCGTGCCGGTTACCTTGCCGGTAGAACCGGTCAAATTCTCGCTGTCGCTATACACCGTCGTCGTAATCTGGGTCATTCCCCAACCATAATTAACATTTTGGGTAACGGTGTGTTTGTAATGGTATTCGGAAAAATCATTCGCCCCGAAGCGGTATTTTAATTTGTTAAACGTAACCGGATTCGTCGCAAAAGAGTATTCTTCTTGGTTGTAAGCGTGGTTGCCGCCGTTGACGTGGTCATACAGATAGGCGTTGACGACGTTATCGCTGTGTGTGTAACCGTCGATGCGATAGCGTAGATAGCGATACGCTTTGTCGCCCCACGCCCAACCGCTGGAACCGGCAATCGCGGCGTGTTTGGTCACGCAACCGCTCGCGCTTTGCGTGTCGTCGCAATCCGGCGTCAGCACTTTGCGCAAGCCGGGCAAACTGTCGTCTTTGACGAAAGTGTAGAGGTTGGCGCCTTTGACGGGCGCGTCGGGGAGTTCATCCCATTTGCCCCAGTTCCACCGCCACTGCGCGATTTTTTTGGTCGAGTCGTTGCGATACAGCGTGCCGTTTTTCGACGGGTCGGTTTTGTAGGACGACGCGCTACCGTAGCCGAATTCGTTGTTGACGGTTTTATACAGCGGCGCGTCGGGCGCGTTGCCGCCGCCGCGGTCGTCCCAACGTCCGGTGCCGGTTTGATACGGCGGCGCGGTCAAGGTGCGCACGGCGGCGTTGCCGCCGCGATTGTAAGTTCCGGTGTTCACGTCCCCCTCGCGGTCGCAATAGATTACCGGTCCGCTCCGGTAATTGTCGCCAAAGACCAAACTGCTGTTGGCGGGCGGCGCCATCGCGTCGCCGGTGCTATACCACACCGGCTCGGCGTAATGTCCGTTGGTCTGACCGTCGTAGCCCTGCACGTTGGAGCCGGTGCCGTCCGAGCCGTTGTTGAACGTGTAAAGAGTCGCGCTCGCGTAGGGCTTGCCTTTTTGAAAGTAGTCGTCCTGAAACTTGCTTTCTTTGTCGTAGGAAACCAAATTGTAATAACCGAAGTTCGCGCCGGAGAGCAAATTCAGCGCCGCGCCGTCCCAGTCAACGGCGGTATTATCGACGACCAAACTTTGCCAGTCGCCGCTGGTGTAGTTTCCGCCGTCGGCGTATTTTTTGCCGCCGCTCTGCGAATTGGCGCGATACGAAACGCCGGAGTCCATAAACGTCTCAATATAGCGGTCGGCGGTGAAACCGGCGCCGCTTTGCGCCGGCGCGAACGAGAAAATCGGGTTGGTCGCCGGGTCGGTCGGGTGAAAATGCGGCATCGGCGCGTCGGCGTTCGCGCCTTGGCTCGGCGGATTGGTTCGCCACCCGTTCCAATCCGGCGTGGCGTCGGTCGTCCACACCACCGGTTTATAGTCGTTGACGTTCAGGTCGGGATTCCGCGCCCAAATGACCGTGCCTTCAAACGGATTTCTCGCCAAGACCGTGCGGCTGGTCGGCGCGCCGATTTCATAACCGACCTGCCGGTCGCGGTAAATCGCCTTGACGATATTGCCGATGGTGTCGCCGACCGCGCCGCCGTAATCTTCAAACTTGTCCGCGTGTAATTCGCCGTCTTTGAGGATGTCGATAATTTCGACAATCCGCGCCAGTTCGCCGTGGACGCGCAACGAATTGCCGTAAATCGCGAGCCGCCCGTTGTATCTTTCGTCGGAACTCAAAATCGAGTCCGCCGGATTGCCGACGTCGATGACTTCGTAATTGCCGCCGGGGAACGCCGGACGGACGTAAGTGCCGGTGCCGGCAAACGTGTTGGTTCTGACATCGACAAAGTCGTCAAATTTATTGGCGGGCAAAATGTCGCCGGTGTCTTTCTTAAACGGCGTGGCGCCGTTTGCCGCGTAACTGTTGGAAGTGCCGGGCGCGAACGCGAGCAAGTCCAAACTCGTGGTGCCGTCCCACCCTTTCCATTTCACCGCGTTGACGTTGTCGCCGGACGGGCAGGCAATATCGCCGCGATACTTCAACGGAAAACCGTAATAGTTGCCGTGTCCGGCGTTGGAAATAACCGTATTCGCCGGCGTGGTGTAGCCGTAGGGCGTGATAATCAATTCGGCGTCGGACAGAATGTTGCCGCCCGTAACCCGCGGACCGTTTTTGTCATACAACAACCGCTGGTCGAAAACGTAAGCCCCGCCGGTGGCGGACGCATAGTCGATGCGGTAAATCGCGCCGCCCTCGTCGGCGTTGGCGAGTAGCGAACTGCGGCGCAATTTCGCGGTCGGCGAATTGAACAACTGCCAGCCGACCGCCGCCGCGATTAACCATTTCGGCGTCGCCGTGTTCAGCGGAATGTATTTCAACGGATAGCGCCGGTCGCCTTGATTGTCCACCGCGGCGGGATTGCCGCAGTCGGTCGCGTGCGCCGCGTCCGCGTCGCATTTCGACTGAAACAATTTCGCGTCGGCAAACGACTTCATATTGAAGCCGAGCGACGAAGTCAGCACTTTGTCAACTTGTTGCTCGTTGGCTTCGCGCAGTCCTAAAACATTGATGCCGAGTTCGCCGAACGACGAGTAACTGTCGCGGTAAATCAATTCCGCCTTTATTTTTCCGCTTTGGTAATTTGCATATTTATGCGCGAGCGTGTCGGCGTTCGGCGTGGCGTTCATTCCGACAATGAGCGACTCTTGCTTGAAGTCCGCGACATAATTTGCGTTGCCGCTCCTGCGCGGCGGATTGGCTAAAATCCGCGCCGCGTCGATTTTATAGAGAGTTTGCGCGTCGGTGGTTTGTTTGGTCAGGTGAATTAAATCCGCCATTGGCGCGTAAGGGGCGAGCGGCGTGCCGAGCAAATTTTTGCCGCCGAGATTGTTGGCATCAGTGGCGGCGTATCGAATGGTGTTTTGCGCGTCAATGTCAATGTAACTGGCGCTCGCCAATTCGCCGCTGACGCCGGTGAGCGAGTCGTTCAAGTAAAAATTCGCCACGTTCTTGATTTTGTTGACGATGTTATACGGGATATCGGTGGAGGGCGTACCGGCGCGATTGTTCATCGCGATATAATCGACCGCCGCCGAAAAATAGCGGTCGTCTTCCGGCAGACCGGCTTTCAGCGTTACATAGTCGTCGAGTTGCGCCTCACTGCCGCCGATTTGCACCTCAATTATTTCGGTTATCGGGTCGGGCTGAATCGTCTCGCCCGGCACGACGCTGTTTTGCGCGACGTTCAGCGTAACTTTGCCTAAAACCGCTTTGGCGCCGCCGAGCGCCGGCGGAAACGAAATGTTGAGCGAGGCGGGCGTCGCGGCGTTGAGTTTCGCCGATTGATTGGCGTAGTTCAGCGTCGCGCCGGTCAATAACGCCTCGCCGCCATTGTCATACCAATAAGCAAAGGTCGTATTATAGTCGATAACGCCGTCCAACACGGACGCGGCATAAAACGGCGCGTCGCGCACCGCCGTCAAATTACCGGCGGCGCCGCTACCGAGCAAGCCGGTTACGCCCGCGCCGCCGTTTAACAACTGGCTCGGCGAAAGAATCGAGCCGATGGTGGAATCGACGGTGGAGAACACCGAGTTGAATTTCAGCGTGTTGGCGTCGTTCCAATAACCGGCTTTGCCGAGGTAATAATCGCGGTTGTCGAGCGTGTCCAACATCTGGCTGATGCGGGCGAGTTTGTCGGACGCGTTGTTGATGGCGTTCGCGTTATCCTCATACGGACCGAAAGTCGCCGTCGTCGCGTCGGCTTTTTTGATGACGCCGCGGACAAGGTTGTAGTCGGAGGTGGCACCGAAAGAGAGGCGAATAGGATTATTAAGCAAACTATTCAAAGTGGTGGTCATATCCCAGTCGCCATACGTGTTAAGCGTGAGCGTCCCCGCAGAAACCGTAGGAGGATACGTGCCTTCATTAAAAGTAAATGAATATACAGTATCCGAGTCATTGCGGACGGCTGTCCTCAATTTTCCAAGATCATACCCCGTAGGCACATAATAAATACGGGTGTCATCCACGGTCTTATACGTCATACATCCATTTTCTGCCGTTGTATAGCGAACGTATTCGGGATAATAGTGGGTTGCGGCGGGGTCATCAGCAAACGAGCCGCCTTCCGGCGGGTTCGTCAACGAGCCGCTTTTCGGCGGGTTATAAGTTGAGACGAAGAAATCGAAATGCTTTGGCGTTAAACTAACGGGTGTCCTCGTATCGGCGCGAATCTTTTCTCTCGCCGCGTTGCGCAATAACCTCAATACTTCCGCGTAACCATTTGAGTTGATATGCAGAGTTGCGCCGCGGAGTGACTCCAGCGATGGCGTTTGGGACCCGTTGGGCAACAACACGATGTCTCCCGTGAACGCGCCCAGTATGCCCCTCAGAGGGGTCAAAGAGGTGTCATTTGAGGCGCCAAGTTCCAGCAACGTGGTCTCGCCGGTTCCCGCCCAGCCCAGTTTGAATTGGTTGGTTTCGTCGGTGGTGATGGGGTTTCCCCAATGCACCGTGGCTTTGTTGAAATTGCTGGTCCCACCGGCTTTGGTTTCGGTGTATTCATAGCCGACCGTAACCATATATCTATCGGGCAAGGTGTAGGACGGCGGGTAAGTAACCACCGGAATTTCCAAGGTTTTCGCGTTTCTCCCGACAAAAACGTCGGTGTAAAGCGGCACAATGTTTTTCGCGAGCGCCGCCTCGCCGTCAAACAGTCCGGGGAAAGGATACGCCCCGTCCGTCTTATACACATAATCCAACAAAAACGCCGCGTCCAACGGCACCACAAACGTTCGCGTTTTCACCGCGTAAAAAGGGGGTTCGCTCGGCTGAAGTTTTTGAAGTTTGCGGTCAAAACTCTCCGCGTTCTTTCGATAAAAATCATACGTCCGGTTGCCCTCAATCGCCGTCGCAAACTCATTAACCGACAAATTCACTCCCCCCCCCGTGATTTCGGTATCGGTGGCGTCGGCATTATAAACAAACAGCGTGTCCGTGATGGTGTTAAACGCCTGTTTAAGCGCGGGCGCGGCGGCGGAACGGGGGTCGGAAAGCGTGTAGTTCGCGTCCGCTTTCGCCGAAAACAACGCCAATTGCAAAATGTCCGCGTGCTTGACGGCGCGCGCCGTGTCGGTGTGCCGCCGCGCCGTGCCGAGCAACGCCGTGGCTATCATCACCACCGCCACC
>JAISJR010000058.1 GCA_031261425.1 Planctomycetota bacterium | reverse complement strand
GCTGAAAGCGCGAAACATATCAGCCCAGGGTAAGCGACACGCTCTATCGTCGCGCCACCCTGGGTAGCGGTTGATTGATAAAAATAATCCGACAGTCCCGCCGCGCGGTTTGCGGCGGCAAACGCCGCCTCCGGCGGCGAGAGCGGTTCGCCAAAACGCGGCGAACCGTCCAATTGCGGTTGGCGCTGATGCGCCATTTTTACCCAGGGTGGCGCGGCTGATAGAGCATCGCCGCTTACCCTGGGCTGATATGTTTCGCGCTACGGGACTGCGTCCCTTTCAGCGCGGCTGTCGGAGTTTGATTAGCAAAAATTCGCTTCGCGTGCGTTTGCGAATTTGCCAATAAAAACTCCACAATTTTAATTGGTAATTTTAATGGCTCTTAAAAGGGATTTTTTCAATGAACTTTCTCCTCGCGTCGCACCGGTTCGGGCGATTTTTCGGCATCGAAACCCGCATCGCGTATTCGTTGTATTTCGTCGCCGGCTTATTTTTTCTGCAACTCGCCGGTCGGAGTTTGCCGCTCGCGGCGGTCGTGTTGCTGTTGCCGGTATTCGTCTTGGCGCACGAAATCGGGCACGCGCTGGCGGCGCGGCGCTACGCGGTGTTCGTCGATAGCATCACCCTGCACGCGCTCGGCGGCGTGTCGAGTTTGCGCGGGCGAATTCCGGGCGCCAGCGCGGAATTGGCGATTGCCGTCGCCGGACCGGCGGTCAGTTTGGCGCTCGGCGCGGCGGGTTTTGCCCTTGCCGCCTACGGCAATTTCCTGCCGCCGCTGGCGCGCGGCGTCGCCTACTACGCGGGTTGGCAAAATCTAATTCTCGGCTTGTTTAATCTGTTGCCGATTTTCCCGCTCGACGGCGGGCGCATCGCGCTGGCGTTCGGCGTAATGCTCGGCGGCTTGGAAAAGGCGCTGAAAATCGTGCGTCCGATGACGGTGGTCGGCGCGGGCTTGTTGGCGCTTTACGGCGTTTATGAAATCGTCAACGGGCAACTCGGCGGGATTTTTATGTTGCTCATCGGCTATCTGATTTGGACGCAGGGCGCGCAGGAATGGCAGGCGCGCGGTTACGCCGCGCAATACGCTTATTATCAGCCCGCGCGCTCCAATTTGCCGCGCGCCGACCGTCCCAACGGCTGGTGGGCGCGGTGGCGGGTAAAACGGCGGGAAGCGCAAGCCGCGCAAGTCGCCGCCGCGCGGGAAAAATTAAACCGCAACGTCGATGAGATTCTCAAAAAAGTCCACCGCGACGGCATCGGCAAACTGACGTTGGACGAGCGCGCCTTGCTGATGCGCGCCAGCGAAAAATACCGGCAGGAACAGCAAAAATAATTGAGGGAGGAATGGTTTGAGAATCTCCGCTCAATTCCCCTCTACGGAGGGCGGACTATCCGCTGGCAACCGCGACGCTCTATCGGCGGTTGACGGGGTGGTTGCCCCGAAACAGGGACAATGCGGAAAACCACCCCGTCAGTCCGGCAAACCGCGCCGGACTGCCACCCCTCCGTAGAGGGGAATTTCATTTGTCGCGCTTCGCGCTTCATAAATTAAAAAAATGAACGCCACGGGGCGTTCATTTTTTGGACATTCAATTACGGTTGACCAACGGCGAGCGATAAGGGAGCGGCGCATAAGCGGAGCGGCGCGATAGACGAGGGACGGCGATGTGGATGCTTTGGGGTTTTCCAATCGGGGTTTTCGGTCTATCGGACAATTCACAATTCACAATTCACAATTAACAATTGTGGAGTAATTATCAAAAATTGCGCCTTGCGCGAAGCGATTTTGACCGTTAAAGCTCCATCATTGTTAATTGTTAATTGTCAATTGTTAATTGTTGTTACGCGCACCGCCCGCCGTAAGTCCGTAATTAAAATTTATACGCCGTTTGGAACACGATAGAGTCGGTGTTCGACGTGCCGGGGTTTTTATTCCACGTCCAGAGGTGGCGATAGCCCAACTGCGCGATAATACCGTTCGAGAACGTATAATCGGTACCGGCGTGCAATTGGAACGCTTCGGCGGGGTCGGCGAAGTCCGCACCACTATACTTGCCTTCGGGACGCGACAAACGCGCGTAATCCGCGCCGCCGGACAGCACCCATTTGTCGGTAACGTTGTAACGAACCACGCCGCTAATCACATTCGCAAAACCGTCGGCGTAGTAAGCGCTATTTTCCTTCCAAGTGCCGGCATACGGATTAACTTGACCGGTCCATTCCGCGACGAATTTCCATTTGGCGGTTTTGTAATACGCCTGCACTTCAAATTGCGGGCTGTAGTTGGCGGCATGGGCGCTATTCACGGTGCCGGTCGAGTTGCTGGAATCGTCAAACTTACCCCAGTAGCCCGCTTCCAAGTGCAAGCCCTCAATCCAGCACGGATTGTAAGCAACGTTGACCACGTGATTGACAAGCCCGATATTACGCAATTCGTTGTGGGAGTTCACGCCCGGATTGGCACCGGATTTCGCTACGGAAAGGTCGGAACTCAAAATACCGGCTTTCACCACCACTTGGTCGTCAAGGAATTTGTAACGCGCCACCGCGCCGATTTCCGCCGGCACGTAATCGTAGTTGACATCACCTTGCTTCCGCGCGTTCGACCCAACAAACGGATAAACGCCGCCGCTTAAAGTGCCGTCCCACGACCAAGCGCCGTCCTCACCGGTCCAACCGCCGAACGGCACATATTGATAGCCGACGCGCAAACCGAGACCAGTTCCGCCGATGTTGCTCCAATCCCAATACGCTTGGTTGAGAATAGAAGTGCCGAAGTTATTGCCCTGCACGCTACCTTCCGGACGAATTGAAATCAACGCTTTGGTGTCGTCCGACAATTTCAGCCCGAAGTTCAATTCGACACGGTTTAATGCCCACGCGGCGGATTGCACGGTTTTACTCGGACTTTTAGCCGAAGCCCACTCCGTCGTGTACCGCACGCGCACTTGACCGCCGATAGTCAGCGCGGCTTTGCCGTTGGCGGATTGCAACGCCGCCGGTTCGCCGCCCGCATTCATCCGGTCGTTGATACGGCTGTCGTCCAACTGCCGTTGCAAACTGCTGACCTGCGCGTCGCGCGCCGCCATCTGCCCCTGCAACTTTTCCAATGACGCTTTCATCGCCGCCAATTCGCTCGAATCGTCGGCAAACGCGCCGCTCGCCCCCAACAACAACGCCGAGGCACCCATTAACACTCGCTTGAACATCTTCCTTCCTCCTTCTAAAAAAAAAGAAACCGTTGTAAGAAACAGAGTTTAGAGTTGAGAGTTTAGAGTTTAGAGTTTAGCGGTGGAATTTTTAATTCTCAAAATGCGCGAAGCGCGACCACTGCTCAACTCTAAACTCTGAACTCTTAACTCTATCAACCACCGTCCACTGAAAACCGCCGCCAAATAAATTACATTTCACCGCTACAATAGGATAAATAAAAATAATGTCAAGAGGGCGCGGTCAATTTTATTTGAAAATTTTTGGCGGCGAAAAACGATTAAGAAAATAAGGTTTTTAAGGGCGTTAAGATTTTTAAGGCGCAAAATGACGCGCGGGCAAATTCGCAAAGCAAACTCCGAAATTTTTAATTGTTAATTGTCAATTTTTAATGGTTAATGTGTTGATTGCTCTATCCGCATTATCGTCGTTTAAGCGCGGAACTATAAAACAAAAACGGGCGGAGTTGAACGGCGTCAACCGCAAGCGGAAAGGGGATAAAGCCGAATGGCGGTGGGAATGGGGGATTTAAGGATTTTAAGGTGGAGGGGACGCGGGGGGATGAGAATGAACGCGAGGCGAGCCCGCTTTTCTATCGCTGATTGTAAATTAGTCGCATGTTCATTTCAGCACGGTTTTCATATCAATGATGGCACCGCCCTGAAAATCGGGATTTTTTTTAAGAAAATCCTCCCACCGCGACCGCTTTTTATCCGTCGCCGCCGGCGTTTTATTCTCGCTCGCCGCCCGATTTTTTTTCGTTGTTGTCATAATCATAACTCCTTTTTTTTGTAAAAATTTTACCCGCGCCGATTAAACAACAGCCGTAGTTTTTGGCGAGTGTAAAAATCGAATTGGTTGTCGGAACTTATCAGCGTCATTTGCTCGACGATGGCTTGCGCGATGATAATGTGGTCGTTCGGGTCGTTGTGATGCGGGGCAACCGTCATTTCCGCGTAAGCGCGCAAATGTTCGCGATTAACCGGAAGCCACTTGAACCCCATTTTTTCACACATCGCCAAAATTTCCGCCGTTAATTTGACGCGCGGTTTGATTCTGCCGCGTTTGTGCAGATGAATAATTTCACGCACGGAAGCCGTGCTGACGAAAAAATCATCAACGTGGCGGGCAAATATAGCCGACGAAACCCGGTCCAACTCTTGCGGGTCGAACAAGGCATACAACACGGTATTCGTGTCGAGTAAAAATCGTTCGCGCTTCATTTCAGCACCGCCCGCATATCCATATAGTCGCACTTAAACGGTCCGTGGTCGCGCATCCATTTACCGTAGGGGGACAACGGGGCGTTCGGCGGTATCGGCGGCGGAACGAACTCCGTCCAGACGCCGTTTTCGATGAGAAACATTTTCGGTTCGCGTCTGCGCCGTTTTTTCGGCGCGGGAGCGGCTTTGGTAGCGGGAGAAGTTTTCATTTTGAGTTCCTTTATTTTTGGTAAGAACCGATAAGAAATTTAAGCGGGTTAAGAGTTTTAAGAAGCGCAAAAAACGGCATCTCAACTCTCAACTCGGCGCTTTTACACCACCGTGCCGGTTTCGGCGTTGATGAAGGCGAATTTCAGCACCGTCGAGCAGGCGAGTTCGCCGTCAACCGTGGTCTTTGCCGCCATCGAGCCGACGCGACCGTTGTATTTCAGCACATAACCGCTGATGTCGAGGCGGTCGCCCGGCACCACGGGACGGCGGTATTTGGTTTCTTCCACGCCCGTCAAAACCGCCAACAATTTTTGGTTTTCAAACAACGTCCCCAAAATGCCCGCCTGCGCCATCGCCTCAATCTGCAACACGCCCGGCATCATCGGCGTCCCCGGAAAATGTCCGTTGAAAAATTCTTCGTTGCGCGTCAGGTTTTTGTAAGCGCGGACATACGCGAAAGGTTCGAGTTCCAACACGCGGTCAACCAACAAAAACGGGTAGCGGTGCGGCAACATCTTTTCGATTTGCTTGCTGTTCAACACGCCGCCGGGGTGTTCGCGTCCCAACGCTTTTAGGCGGATTTCCTGCGTCAATTTGTGATTGAGCGCGTGTCCGCTTTTGTGCGCGATAAGGTGCGCGCCGAGCCGCCGCCCGCACGTCGCGAGGTCGCCGATGAGGTCGAGGATTTTGTGCGCCATCGGCTCGTTCGCGACCCGCATAGAATTGTTGACCACTTCGCTACCGTTGAAAACCAGCGTGTTTTGCGTGTTCGCGCCCTTGCCCAAACCGGATTTTTGCAGGGGCTCGATTTCGCGTTGCATCACGAACGTCCGCGCCGGCGCGATTTCTTTGAGGAACACGTCCGGCGTGACGACCTTCGTCACCATTCCACAAGCGGGCGGGCAGTCGGGATATTCCAAATAATAAGTAACGCGCAGTTCGCGCTCTTTGATGGGCGTGGCGGAGAGACAGCAACCATACGCGCCCGCGGCGACATCGTGCGTCAGTTGATAATAACGCGCCTCGGCGGATTGCTCGACGATGCCGACTTCGGCGATTTTTTGCGCTATCGGCAGGGACGAGCCGTCGAGACCGGGGATTTCGCCGCCCTGCAAGACCTCGACCGTCGCGTTGTCCACGCCCATTCCGTAAAGCGCCGCGAGCAGGTGTTCGACGGTCAAGATTTCAAGGTCGGGCGCGACGGTTACGGAAGTGCAGTGATGCCGGCTGTCGAGCCGCCACGGGGCGATAAGCGCGGTGTGCTTGCCGACTTTCAGCCGGTAGCCGGCGTCGATGTCGCCGGGTCCGACCTGCACGCGGGACAACTCGCCGGAATGGAGTCCTTTGCCTTCGAGGACAAACGATTGATTGAGGGTGGTTTGTTTCATGGGAGTTCTCTCTGATGGGCGGTTAAAAATTATTCATTGTCGTCGCCGTCGTCGCCGGTTAAGAGCGCGTCGAGATGGCGCGCGCCGTGCAGGATTCGGTTGACGACCACCGAACGCCTCGCGGTGTCGATAACGTAAAACACCGAGTATTTGCCGATATTCATTCGGCGCACCCCGCAACTTAAATAGAGCGGGTAACGATGCGGGAGGTAACTTAATTTTTCGATAGTCAACCGTAACCGGCGAATGAATTTTGTCGCAGTCAACGACTCGCCGGAGACATCTACAATATAGTCGTAGATTTCATTCAAGTCCGCTTCCGAATCGAGCGAGTATCTAATCGACCAAACGGATGCCATATTTTTTTTCCATTCGGGCATACACCTCTGCGGCGGGAATCGTTTCGCCCCGCAGATATTGCTCGTAGCCCTTCATTATTTCCGCGTCAAGTTCGTCCGGCGTCATCAAATCGAGCGACGGCACGCCGCCTCGATAATAGCGGCGCGACGGGCGTTCCACGACGACGGTCGGCGTTTCAATAAAATCGGTCATAGTCATAATTTTCACCTGACTCCAAACTCGCGATATAAATCCGCATACACCTCTGCGGCGGGAATCGTTTCGCCCCGCCGATATTGCTCGTAGCCCTTCATTATCTCCGCGTCAAGTTCGTCCGGCGTCATCAAATCGAGCGACGGCACGCCGCCCCGATAATAGCGGCGCGACGGGCGTTCCGCGCCGGCGGTCGGCGTTTCAATAAAGTCGGTCATCGTCATAATTTTTCACCCGGCTTTTCGGCGGCTGATTTCTCGTCCGCGCTTGCGTTTTCCAATTTTTCGACCCGTTTCGCCAAGTCCTTAAAATGGCGCGCGGCGTAGCGGATGTTGTGATATTGGCGGTAGCCATCGCGGGCTTCGAGCGCCGGTTCGCCGCCGCACAGCACGCCGTCCGGCATATCGTTCATCACGCCGGATTTCGCGAGCACGCGCACGCCGTTGCCGATTTTCAAGTGGTCGGCGAAGCCGCTCTGTCCGCCGCAAATTACGCCCTCGCCCATTTGCACCGAGCCGCTAACCCCGACCAAGCCCGCGAAAACGCAATGCGCGCCGATTTGGCAGTTGTGCGCGATATGCACGAGATTGTCGATTTTACAGTCGTCGCCAATCGTTGTCGAGCCGAAGCGCGCGCGGTCAATCGTCGAGTTCGCGCCGACTTCGACTTTTTTCCCCAGCACCACGTTGCCGGTTTGCGGGATTTTCAGATGCTCTTTGCCGTCCCACTGAAAGCCGAAACCGTCCGCGCCAATCACCGCGCCCGCGTGAATGATACAACCGTCGCCGACGACGCAACCGTAGTAAATCGTCGCGTTGGGATAGATGACGCAATCCGCGCCAATTCGACAATTTTCGCCGATGACCGCGCCCGCGCCGACGACCGTGTTGTCGCCGATTTCCACAAACCGCTCGACGACCGCGTTGGCGCCGATTTTGATGTTTTTGCCGAATTTGGTTTTTTCGTGAATGACCGCCGACGGATGCGTGATTTTCGGCAACAGCGGCGGCGGCGCCAATTGTTGCGACGCCAGCACAAACGCCACCGCCGGATTTTGCGCCTTAATCAGCGCGAAATCCGCGCCGTCCGCGTCGGCGGCGAAATCCGCGCCGACGATGAGGGCGCTAATCGCGGCGAATTGCGGGTTATTCGCTTTCGCCGCCGCGTATTCTTTTTTACCGGCGACGAACGACACGTCGCCGGCGCCGGCGCGGTCTAAACCGGCGACGCGCGCGATTTCAATTTCGCCGTCGCCGACCAATTCGCCGCCGACCAACTGTGCCAGAGCCGAGAGTTTCATCGTTAGTCCCCCGTTTAAGAGCAATTAAAAATTGACAATTAAAAATTAACAATTGTGGAGTTTGATGGGCAAATTCGCCAACGCGCGCGAAGCGAATCTTTGACCGCAAAACTCCACCATTTTTAATTGTCAATTTTCAATTGTGAATTGTTAATTGAGGGTTACTTCGCCCCGCGCCCGCGATTGATGGCGTTCATCATATCGATGACTTTTTGCGTGATGTCGATTTTCGGCGCGACGTATTGGACGCGGCGCTGGATAATTTCCCCCATCACCGCTTCCGGCACGTCGTTTTGCGCGGCGTCGTTGGAGAGTTCGGTGCCGGGCGCGGTGAGAATCAAATCATACTGCCCGCTCTTGGCGATTTGCTCAATCGCCGCGCGGAAATCCTTATAGACCGACCGCCAAAATTCCGCCATTTTGGAACGGGTCTGGCGGCTGAAATTCTGCGCCTTGTCGGCGAGTTTCAGTTTCAAACGCTCGATTTGCAGAACCTTGTCTTTGTAGGTATAGGAATCCGGCGACATCATCGTGTCGGTTTGCAGTTTCTCGCTTTCGGTGCGGATAAGTTTTTGCAAGTCCTCGATTTCCTGCTCTTCGGATTTGAAACCGGCGCGAATGCTGGTTTCCATCTGTTTGGCGTATTCGGAGCGGTTTAACACTTCCTGAATTTGCACAATCGCCACGCTCGTCGGCTCGCCCGCCGCGCCCGCGTCGCTGAACGCCGCCGTCGCCATTGTCGCCAACGCCGCCAACCAACATAGTTTTTTCATGAGATTCTCCTTGTGTAATGCGAGTAAAAAAAGCCCAAACCGCGAAGCGGCGTATTGTGGATTTTTTGCGCGGACGGTCAAGAAAGACTTGAAAAGCAAACGCCACGCCCGCTCACCGCCCGCTCGCGCCGATTTCGATTGAAGTTCCGCCGGCGGTCTTGCCGAAATTAAAAGCCCTTTTCCCGCGCCGCCGGCAACTCCGGTCGGAAAGTCGGCGCGATTCGCCGATTTCCGCGAAAAAGAAGTTGCAACCGCCGGTCGAATTATGGTATAGTGGGCGGCGGTCGGAGGCGGCAACGCTCAAAATAATCAATAATGCGCTGTCAAGGGTCAACCGGCGCTAAACTGGTATTTTTTTGATATTTTTTTATTTTGCATAAACAAGGAGAACGCCAATGCGCAAAGAACGCTGGATGAACTGGGACCAAATGGCGGTGGGCGAGGATTTTTGGGATATGATGGACGACATTGATTACCGGCGGCGGACGGCGGACAACGTGGCGCGGCAGGACGCGCGCGAGGAACGTTTGCGCGGACGGCGCATCGCCAAAATGAAAATCAACCTCGAAGAATTTATGGGCGGCGAGCCGTTCTCCCATATGTGCAACGTGCCGGCGTAGAGGAGAAATTACGAGTTAAAAATTACGAACTCGTGTTACGCGGTCAACAAAAAGACGCGAATTTTTACGAATAAGAAAGAGATTTTTTTTGTCCACGAATTACACGAATTACACGAATTGAAAGAGCCGGAAAACGGACAAAAAAATTCGTGTTAAGTTCTTTTGTGTTTATTCGTGGCTTCTCTTTTTTTTGCGCGTAACACGAGTTCGTAATTGAAAACGCGTTAATTTTCGTTTTATCGAACAAACTTTGGAACTTATCAATGTCGGTCTTGCTGGTTATTCCCGCGCGCTACGAGTCAACGCGCCTGCCGTGCAAGTTGCTACTTGCCGAGACCGGCAAGCCGCTGATTTGCCACACGCTTGACGCGGCGACGGCGGCGTGCCGCCGGTCGGTTCGGTTTTCCGGCGTGCTTGTCGCCACCGACCACGCCGAAATTCTGCAAGCCGTGAACGACTACGCCGCCCGCCAAAACCTGCCCGCCCGCGCGGTAATGACCTCGCCCAATCATCAAAGCGGCACCGACCGCGTGGCGGAAGCGGCTTTTGCCGCGGACGGCGCGGACGTGATTATCAACTGGCAAGGCGACGAGCCGGAAATGGACGCGGCGGCAATCGTCGCATTGGCGGAAAAAATGCTTGCCCGGCGGGAAATTCCGCTCGCGACGTTGGGTTATCCGTTGTCGGCGGCGGCGGCGGCAAATCCGAACGTCGTGAAAATCGTTACCGGCGCGGCGGGCGGCGCGTTGTATTTTTCACGGGCGGCAATTCCGTTTGACCGCGACAAAAAATTGACGGACGGCGCGCCGTATCTCGGTCATTGCGGCGTTTACGCCTACCGGCGCGACGTTTTGCGGCAATTGGTCGGCTTGCCGCCCAGCCGACTGGAACAAATTGAGCGTCTGGAACAATTGCGCGCGTTGGAAAACGGCATTGCGATTTACGTCCATCGCCTCGACCGCTCGCCGGCAAAAGGCATCGACACGGCGGACGACTATCGCGAATTTGTGTCGCGCGTTGCGGCTGGCCGCGGGCGGTGAAAGAACAATTAAAAATTACAAATTACAAATTAAAAATCTTGGAGTTTAATTATCAGGTTCGCTTCGCGTAATTTTGACAATTAACACCTCAATTTTTAATTTGTAATTTGTAATTTTTAATTTTCAGATGTTGCCGAACAATTGGGGTTGCCCACCCGCTACTTGCGGCGCTGTTCGCCGCCGCTACAATGCCGCGTTTTCGTCGTCGTCCCGCCCGCTAAAAACCAGAGTTAGAAAGGAGCGCGTATGAGCCATCCGTTAATTCAAGAATTAGACCGCACGCATTTGCTTGACCGGAGCAACGATAAGTTTCGGGTCGGCGACACGGTTGACGTTTATTGCCGCATCGTCGAAGGCGAGAAAGAGCGCACGCAGGTTTTCAGCGGCGTGGTTATCGCGCGCAAGGGGTCCGGCATCAACGAAGCGTTCACGGTGCGCCATTTAATCGCCGGCGAAGGCGTCGAGCGGATTTTCCCGTTGCACAGCCCGCGCGTCGAAAAAATCGTCGCCAAACGGCACGGTCGCGTCAAACGCGCCAAATTGTATTACTTGCGCAACCGCGTCGGCAAAGCGACGCGCCTCCGCGAAATCGAAAGCAAAGAAGCCGCCGCATAGTTAAGGGTTGAAAGTTTCGATGCCGCCTATCGATTTCAATTTCTCAACGTTTAACTTGCAACGCTGAACTTTTCAAAGGGCGCGCTCGCCGGCGCGCCTTTTTTAATGGATTTTTTTCGGCGCAAAAGCCGATACACCGAAGATATAAACGATTATTTGGGGAGTAAAAAATGAGGCGATATTTTCTCGGCTGGGGATTGGCGGCGGCGAGCGTTTGCGGGTGCGCGTCGAGCGAAAGTTTGGCGATGCGTCCGGCGACGAGCGCCGAGGGCTGGCAGGGCAACGCTTTTTATCGCAACGGTCGCGTCGCGTCGGAAGAATTCGCCACCGGCGCGCGGGGTTACGCCATCGACGTGTGGCGTTTTTACGACAACCACGGGCGGCTTTACACCGAAGAGCGCGACACCACCGGCGACGGACAACGCGACGTTTATCGCAGTTTCAACAAAGACGGCACGCTCGCGTGGCAAAAAGAAGACACCGACGGCGACGGCATCTACGACCGCGTCGTCAATTACAAAAAAGACCGCGACGACATCATTGTCGCGGCGCGTCCGGCGGACGCCGCTTCCGCGCCGCCTCGCCGCGAGCGGCGCCGCGCGCAACCGGCGGAACCGGCGGTCATTGCCGCCGCGCCCACCGCGCCGACCCTCAACGAAATCCCGGAAACCGCGCCGAGCGCGGAACCGCGGAATCCGCCCGCGCCGCGCCAGGTTGCGCCCGTGGTTTCGCCCAATGCTTCGACGGCGGAGCCGGTCTCGCGGGAAAATTGGATTAAGCCGATTGCGTTGCCGAAACCGAGTAGCGCCGACAGCACGAACGCCGCGACGCGCGTGGTGCCGGGTCCGATTTTTCACCATCCCTCCGACGACCTCGGCGATTGAATGGAATAAAGAAATTATCCACGAATTTTGTAATGCGAAAAATATGGCGACGATACGGGCGGTGATTTTTGATTTGGGGCGCGTGTTGGTAACGATTGACCCGTCGCGCGCCGCCGCGCGTTTTCCGCAATTGCGGCTCGACGAAATCATCAAATTTTCCGCCGCCGATGACCCGCAATTTCAGGCGTTCAATCGCGGCGAAATCACGCCGGAAAAATTTCACGTCGCGCTGTGCGACCAATTCGGCGTGGCGTTGTCGTTTGCCGAATTTTACGCCGCGTGGACGGGAATTTTTTCGCCGATGCCCGGCATGCGCGAATTAGCCGGCGAACTCCGCGATGCCGGAAAAGTAAAACTCGGCTTGTTGTCGGACACCGACCCGTGGCACTGGGAGTTTATCGGGCGCGAATTTCCGTGGATAAAAGAAACTTTTTTGCGCCCGACGTTAAGTTTCCAAACCGGCGTCCTGAAACCGGCGGCGGCGGCATTTTTACGCGCCGCCGCCAACGTTGACGAACCGCCGGAAAATTGCCTGTTTATCGACGACCGCGCCGACAACGTGGCGGGCGCGCGCGCGGTCGGTATGTCCGCCGTTCAATTCCGCGACGCGGCGACTCTCCGCCGCGAATTGTCATTGAAAACGCCTTGAGTCCGGCGTGAAGACCTTTGCCAAATTATGGCGCCGATAATTTGAGAAGCAAACTCCACAATTTTTAATGCGTAATTAAAAAAAACGGGTAGCCGCGGCTACCCGTTTTATTTTATCACGACTTCGATGACCGCCGGTTAGAATTCCGCCGAAGCGGCGTTGTCGCCCGAGGTAAAAGTCAGTTTCTTGATGTTAAACTGGTCCTTTAACAGCGAATAAAACAGTTCAATCAGGTTCTCGCAGGTCGCCACCTTTTTCACCACGACTAAACGACATTCGGGATACGCCTTTGCCAAGTCGGTGTCGATTCTTACCCCCACCGAGCGGTTGCTCGGCGCGCCGTTCCTGATGCCTTGCTCCTCATAAGTTTTGAGGACGCCCGGCAGGAGCGGGTCATTTTCTTGCAAAATGAGCGCATGGTCGAAGTTGACCAAATACTTCCACGCGGCGTTTTTGATGCCGTTACAGGGGCTGACAAAGCCGGTTTTGGCGTTGACGTTGCCCTCGACCTCAATCGTCAGTCCGCCGGTATGCCCATGGAGATATTGGGCTTCGCCCTCATAACCAAGAAAACGGTGCGCATACTGGAGGTTAAGTTTGGTGATTGACCTCATGATAGTTCTCCTTTTTTTGTTCGCCGGTTAAGCGCATAGAACGGTAATCTCAAATAATTACGCATTAAAAATTATGAATTTCCGTTTGATTATCAAAATTGCGCGAAGTGAATTATGAGAATCAAACTCCACCATTGGTAATTTTTAAGGCGTAATTGGTAATTGCTCTTGCTTTAACTCGCGAACGCCGTCGCCGGCGCCGGCGGGGGACAATTTTTCAGGATTTTCATCGCGCTCGGGTAATCGGTGATTTGGTCGCCGACTTTGATCAGCGGCATCGTGTCCAACTGCGTGTGCGCCGCCATCACTTCGACCGAGTTGTCGTTGCGCCAGTTGTCGTGGTGCGCGACGTGATACGCCAAAGTGTGCTCGACGTAATCAAACCCTAAACGCCGCAGTTTGTCCTTTGCCGCTTCGCATTTGCCGCAACCCTTTTTTCCATACACGTGCACAGTCATTGCTTTCTCCTTCGTTAGTATAAATACGCTTGCGGGTCAACCCGCAACGGGGCGCGGAATTTATACTTTTAGCGGGCAACTGCAAGCGGAAATTTGCGAAAACACAAGATGTGCTTGCGGTTAAAGTTGTAACGCCATATCTTGTGCGCACTTGCGCCGACAGACGCGGAAGAAATTTATTTTCGCGCCAGAATTTCGCGCTTTTTCAGTGGTTCAACCTCAATTTCTGGCGCAACAAAGCGTCTTTATCGACGACGGATTGACGCATTTTTTCGCGGTGGGCGCGGAGTTTGGCGGCGAGCGCGTCGTCGCCGACGGCGAGGATTTGGACGGCTAACAGCGCGGCGTTTATCGCGCCGCCGACGGCGACCGTGGCGACCGGAATTCCCGCCGGCATTTGCACCATCGACAACAAACTGTCGAAGCCCGACAACGCCGTGCCGCCAATCGGCAGACCGATGACCGGTAAAATCGTAAAACCGGCGACGACGCCCGCCAAATGCGCCGCGCCGCCGGCGGCGGCGATAAGCACGCCGAGGTCGCGCTCCGGCGCGGCGGTCGCCCACTCCCTGACGATTTCCGGCGTGCGGTGCGCGCTCGCGACTTTGGCTTCAAAGGGAACGCCAAACTCGCGCAACGTGATAATCACGCTTTCGACTTGCGGAAAATCCGAATAACTGCCCATTAAAACGCCGACGCCGTTGCGCATAGTTTTCCCTCCTTACAATGGGTGAAGTTGTTGCCAAACTTAAAAAATAAGTATCGAGGCGCGCGGCGGAAACCGCGCGTTATACCAAATGCGATGGCTCTATTTTCAACTCTCAACTCTTAACTCTCAACTCTGCTCTTTTCGCTTGGCGAGCGACGAGAAGAAGACCACCGCGAAGCCGACCGTCAGCGGGACGAGCAGGACAATAAGCGCGTGGCGGATGCCGGTGAAATTGGCGATTAAGCCAATCGCCGGCGGCGCGGCGATGTTCATAATCGTGCCTAACGCCGCGACCAACGACACGCGAAACGACGGATTCTCGCCGGACGCCGCCGCCATCGAAATCACCAGCGGATAGCCGAGCGCCACGCCCGCGCCCCACAGCGCCGTCGCGACCCAAACGCCCCATAACTCCGGCGTCGCGATATACAGCCCCACGCCCGTCAGCGCCGCGACGAAACTGCCGCGCAAACAGTTAATTTCGCCGAAACGTCGCGTCAACCGGCGCCCCGCAAAGCGCGTCGTCGTCTCAAAAAACAAATAAATCCACAACGCGCCAATCGCCGTGGCTTCGGAAACGGCGAACGCTTCGACCGCGCCCAGCACAATCCAATCGTTGCCGCAACCTTCCGTCAGCGCCACCGCCATCATCAGCAAAATCAGCAAAATCAGCGCGCGGTCGAGTTGCCGCCCGCCTTTATCCGCTTTTTTATCGTGAAACTCAAACACGTTGCGCGCCGCGTAATGGGCGACGCCAATCATCACCGTGCCGACCGCGACGTATTGCGGCAAAATGCCGAGTGAAAGTTGCACGGTGAAATGGCTAATCGTCGTCGCCAACACCGCGCCGAGACAAAAGAAGGCGTGAAAAAACGGCATTAGCGTTTGACCGGCGCGCCGCTCAATCGCCACGCCCGCCATATTCATCGCGATGTTCACGCTCCCGAGCGACGCGCCGAGCAAAAACGCCAGCCCGATATCGGCGTAATACCAGCCCGCGCCGGTGCAGAGCGCGAAAAGCGTCAGCCAGACCGCCATCGCCGTCCCGCCGAAGCGAATGACGGCGCGAATGCCGAGACGTTCGAGAAAATAACCGCACAACGGCGACGCCACGACATCGCCCACCGACGCCGCGAATAAAATCACCGCCAACTCGGCGGGCGTTATGCCGCCGAGCTCTTCGCGGATTTTGACCAAACGGGAAATGAACGAGAGATACGTAACGCCGTAGGCGACGAAGAGCGCGACTAACGCGAAACGAGCGCGGGCGAGGGCAGGAGACATATTTTTTTCAAGAGTAATTAACAATTAACAATTCACAATTAACAATTGTGGAGTTTGATTATCGAAATCGCTTCGCGCAATTTTTAAGCCCATTTCACCATTTGGGGGTTTTCAATTGTTAATGGTTAATTTTTAATTTTTAATTGTCTTTTAATCCAATCCCCGCCGCTTGAAGTCCGGCATTGTTTCCGGGCGACCGGCGCGGACGTAGCGGCTTTCGCCGGCGAGCGCGGTTACGTTTTCATAGACGCCGGAGTCGCGTTTCACTAATTTTGTAAAGCCCTTGCCGCGCAAATCGGAGTCGCTTTGCGGCGCGCCGATGCCCACCGGCAAAATCACGCGGAACACCGCGCCGCCGCAGTGCGGACAGCGCGTCAGCGCCGCGTCGGCAATCGCTTGTTTGACGACCAACGTCTTGCCGCGAACGCACGCGGCTTCTTCGTGCTCGTAATGATAGTTGGGCATAATTTTTACCGGCAAATTATATATTCCCCTCTACGGAGGGGTGGCAGGCGAAACGCTCTATCTCGCCTGACGGGGTGGTCGTCGTTATACCCCATCCCAGAAAATCGCGCTACAAAATTTGGGGCAACGCGAGTAACCACCCCGTCAATCGGCGATAACGCCGCCGATTGCCACCCCTCCATAGAGGGGAATTTCACGCTTCCACTTTGTCGAATTTGCCGAGAAAGACCTTGCCGCTCGCGCGATAACGGCTGAACTCGCCGGCGTCAATTATGTGCGACGCGAGCGCGTAATCCGCCGGTTTGCCTAACTCCGCCAAAAGCGCCGCCGGTTTTTGCGTCGCCGCGTTCAGCAGTCCGGCGGTCGCGGTCGGCGCGTCGGCTTCGCGGGTCGTGAAAATTTCCCGCGCCCGCCAATCCTCGTCCGTCGTCGCCGCCAATTTGCCGGCGTGCGCCAAGCGGTCGGCGATGGAACTACTGCGTAAATAAACGCCGACCGGCGAGAACGTGAACAGCGCCGCCGCCGCGCCGAGATTGATGACGCTCAAACTCACCGCCGCCGCGTATTCCGCGTCCGGCGCGCCGTTGGTCTCGGCGAATTGGTCGCCCTCGAACATCGCCAGCGCCGCCGCGTAAGGAATGATTAGCCAATCGACGAACGGCAACACCATCGCCCAATACATCAGCCAATTTTCGGCTTGGCGCGGGAAATCGGCGAAACACACCGCGACGGTAATCCGCCGGCTTTTCAGATTTTCAAACGCGGCGCGCAAGGTCGCGTAATCGGTCATCACCGCCGTCTCGCCGGACACGCAATAAACCGCCGCCGCCGTGTCGTCGCTCGCGGACGCGAGGTCGCCGCAACGCGACGCGAGATTCGTCCGCGCGCGCAAGGTCGCGACTAATTTTTCCTCGCCGGTAAAAAGTATTTCCATCGTCGATTCTCCATCAAGGTCGGGATTACGAGCGACGCGGAATGATAAGAATCCGCCCGTTAATTAACACGCTTTTTTTCGCGCGGCGGCGGCGGAAAAATTTTGTGAAAAAAATAAGCGCGAAAAATTTGACAATGAAATTTCGGCTTGCATATTCCGTCCCGCTGTCGGCACGGGGTCGGCGGCGTTTTTTTTCGCAGTTTTTACCGACGCGAGAATGCGGAAAGGAGAATGAGAACGATGACCGACGGTGCGCCGCCGGACCGTTCGGGCTCTGAATAAGTTCGCGACTACGCATAACCGGAATTTGATGAAGCGGCGCCGTCCGCCATCAAGCGCGAAAAGCGCATCTCGGTTCGCAGTGGAAACGCCGGACGATTCAGAGCGCGGTGCCGGTTGATGAACAGTAGCGGAGCGAATGGTTCGCCGAGCGAAGTTCTAAAAAACGAGGTGGTGAACAGTAGGCATAGGCGGTGGTTGCCGAAGTTCTAAAAAAGCGCGGGTAAGGTTGAGTGATGCGGTTGTGAGATTGCAATGTTGCGGAAAGGGGTTGACGTGGTCGCGGATTGATGAAGCGATTGGTGAAGAAGGAGTGTTTTCTAATGAAGACGATTGTTTGCGGTGCGGTTGAGTTGCCGAACGGACCGACGATTTGATTGACGAGACGATTTTGCCTTGACGGTTTCGCCCGTCGGCAAGCGCGGAAAGCGCACACCGGTTTTCGCCAAGCGAGGCGTGGTTGTTCGGGGGCGTGTGTTTTTTTTACGGTGCGGTTTTTGGAGGTCGGGCGTTGAATTGTTTTCGCGGTGAGGTTATTCGGAGATTGCGTTGCGATGAGTTGTTTTGGCGGTGAAGTTGTTTTGCGGTTCGTTTTGCGAGAGGTGCGGTTCTGTTTTTTTTGCGAGTGGTGAACAGTAGTTAGACGCAACGGTGCGTCGAAGCGAAGTTGTAAAAAATTTCTGTCGGGTAATTGGTTACGCAGTGATTGCTCCCAACGGTTAGCGTTAGCGTCGAGTAGTTGCTTGGTGTGAAGAAAGGATTTTTTTGTTATGAGTTCTGACGAGCAAAGTTAAAGCCCCGCGCAGGTTCAGCCGCGGGGCTTTATTTTTTGGACCGTGTTTCTCCCGTAACCTCTTTTTCACAAATTAAAAATTCAAAATTAAAAATTCAAAATGGCGGAGTTTGATTTTCAAATTCGCTTCGCGCACTTTTGACCATTATTCCACTATTTTTAATTTCTAATTTTTAATTTTTAATTGCCCTACCTGTCGTTCAGCGCCGCGATGCCGGGCAGGGTCTTGCCTTCTAAAAATTCCAGCGACGCGCCGCCGCCGGTGGAAACGTGGCTCATTTTGTCGGCGAGTTTATATTTGTTCACCGCCGCCACCGAGTCGCCGCCGCCGACCACGCTGAGCGCGCCTTTCGCCGTCGCTTCGGCGACTAATTTCGCCACCGCTTCCGTGCCTTTGGCGAAAGCGTCAAATTCAAACACGCCGACCGGACCGTTCCAGACAATCGACTTCGCGTCCAAAATCACTTTTTTGTAGAGTTCCAGCGTTTGCGGACCGACATCCAAGCCCATCAAATCCGCCGGCAAATCGACGGCGTCCACCGCGACCGGCGCGGCGGTCGCGCTAAATTCTTTCGCCGCGATATGGTCAACCGGCAAAATAATCCGCACGTTTTGGGTTTGCGCTTTCGCCAATAAGTCCTTCGCCGTCGGCAGGAAATCGTCTTCGACCAAAGAAATGCCGATGGAATGACCTTGCGCTTTGAGGAAGGTGTAAGCCATTCCGCCGCCGATGATGAGCGCGGCGGCGTTTTTCAACAGCGACTCCAACACGGCGATTTTCGACGAGACCTTCGCGCCGCCGATGATGGCGACCTGCGGTTTCGGCGGATTGGTCAGCATCGGGTCGAGATATTTGATTTCTTTTTCCATCAGGAAACCGGCGACCGCCACCGGCACGAATTTGGCAATCGTCGCGGTCGAAGCGTGCGCGCGGTGCGCGGTGCCGAAAGCGTCGTTGACATAAACGTCGCCGTAGGTCGCGAGTTCTTTGGCTAATTTTTCCTGTTCGGCGAGGTCTTTGTTGGTTTCTTCCTTGTGGAAGCGGGTGTTTTCCAACATCAAAATTCCGCCGGCGGGAAGCGCTTCGACGGCGCTTTTTTGTCCGTAGCACGAGTCGGCGAATTGCACCGGTTTGCCGAGTAAATTCGCCAGATATGCGGCGACCGGTTGCAACCGGTTTTTACCGTCGATGAATTTTTTTTCGTCGGCTTCGGTGAAGGTCTTGCCGGCTTTCTCGGCTTTTTCTTTGGCTTTTTTAACGTCTTTTTTCGGGTCGCCGAGGTGGCTCATCAGGACTAACGAGCGCGGCGAGCGGTCGAGAATATGCTTGATGGTGGGGAGGGCGGCGCGGATGCGGGTGTCGTCGCCGACTTTGCCGTCTTTCATCGGCACGTTGAAATCCACGCGCATAATCACTCGTTTGCCCGCGACATCAATGTCGCCAACCGTTTTCTTAGCCATTGGTTTTCTCCTTTTGAAAAATAAAAAAAAGCAATAAACATCGCAAGAGCGGATTTTATACGCCCGCGCCGCGCCGGCGAAAGATTAAACTTCAACCAAAAGCGAAGAAAAAAGAAAAAAAGACCGATGCGGATACGGACGATAATTCTTAACTGAGGTTACGCGGTTAGCGTCGATGCCGTTGCAACGAAGGAATTAAAAAAACTCCGACAGCCGACCCTGAAAGGGTGAAACGCCGGAGTTGGTGGTCAGAGTCAAGAGACGGGGTGGTATCTTTGATAAATCATTCTGACAGTCGCGCTGAAAGCGCGAAATATATCAGCCCAGGGTAAGCGGCGATGTTCTATCAGCCGCGCCACCCTGGGTAAAAATGGCGCGAAAGCGCCAACCGAAATTGGACGGTTCGCCGCGGTTTGGCGAACCGCTCCCGCCGCCGCCGCGTTTGCCGCCGCAAACCGCGCGGCGGGACTGTCGGATTGATTATCAAAAAATAACCGCTACCCAGGGTTACGGCACGGTAGAGCGTGTGCC
>JAISJR010000030.1 GCA_031261425.1 Planctomycetota bacterium | reverse complement strand
TTGCCTTTCGGCGGTTTCACGTCGCGCAATTTGAAAATCGCGTCCATCGCCAACAACACGCCCAAATACGCCGTGCCGCACGCGACCGACACGTATTTTTTATCAGCAAACCACTTGCCGTCTTGACCGGCTTTTTTCAGGGTGTCTTCGGCGTTGCGCAAATAACGCGCCGCCTCGTAATGCGCGTTTTGCTTCGCCGCTTCCTGCTCGTCTTTGATGGACATAAATTGACTCCGCGAGGGAAAAAGTTTTAAGGGAATTAAGGATTTTACGCGAGCGCACTCTCAACTCTCAACTCTCAACTCTAAACTCTAAAACAGCCACGCCGCCAAGCGTCCGACCCACGAACCGCTACGCCGCCGCGCCTTATACTCCTCGTCCGTCAATTGCCGTTCGGGGCAAATGCGCTCGATAATGCTGTATGCCGTATCGAAGCCGTCGCGAATCGTCGGCATACTTAAATTACCTTCGTAGTAACCTTCGATGTGTAAATTACGATAAACAAAGTTAAGGTCGCGCACCAAATGCCCGTCGATTTTCGCGGCGTTTTCAAGGTAATACTTAATCGACTCGCGTTTGTTGCCGCGCGGCGGTTTCACGTCGCGCAATTTGAAAATCGCGTCCATCGCCAGCAACACGCCCAAATACGCCGTGCCGCACGCGACCGACACGTATTTTTTATCAGCAAACCATTTGCCGTCCTGACCGGCTTTTTTCAGGGTGTCTTCGGCGTTGCGCAAATAACGCGCCGCCTCGTAGTGCGCGTTTTGCTTCGCCGCTTCTTGCTCGTCTTTGATGGACATAAATCGACTCCGCGAGGGAAAAATTTTTTAAGGGAATTAAGGATTTTACGCGGTTTAAGTAGCGGCGAGCGCCAACGCCGCCGCCGACTTTCGTGCGGCGGGAATCATAAAATATCCTGCGCCGATAAGCCAGCGAGAACAAGAGGGGGAATGAGGGATTTTGAGAGAAAAGCGGGGGCGGAGAAAAGGGGCGGGGCGGTGGAATGAAACTGCATTTTTTATTTGGGGCTAAAGCCCGTTTCATTCTTTTTGGGGCTGTCATAGATAAATCGGGCGGCAATAAATTGTCGCCGAAAACCGCCCACTACCCGCTATCCTTGCGCCCCGTCTCTTATTTTCTTATTATCCCGCGTTTCGTCGCCGCCCGCCGGTGGGCGGCATTTTTTTATTTTTCTTTTTTTAGTTTAGCGCTCAGGCGAGCGCGCGAATTTTCGGCAGGGCGACCACACGGTCAGGCGGCGGCAAAGCCGCCTGTTTCTCTGGGCAACCGCGCGGCGCCGGCGGAAAATTTGGAAAGGAGGATTTTTTTATGGTTATGCCCGGCAGGTATGGTTTGGTTAAAAGCGTCATCACCGACGACGACCTTGAAGCGGAAACCGACGCGGCGATGGGTGGCGCCGACCTCAACAGCATCCGCGAAGGCATCGTGCAGGAGCGCGAACTCAAAATCGGCGAAATCGTTTCCGGCATCGTCCGCCGCTACGACGGCGACGACATCGTCATCGACCTCAATTACAAAGCCGAGGGTTTTGTCCCGAAAAGCGAATTTGAAGCGGAGCATTTGCCGCTTCCCGTCATCGGCGAAAAAATCGAAGTCCTGCTCGACGAAATCGACAACAACACGCTCATTCTCAGCAAACGCAAAGCCGACCGGATTAGAGGTTGGGAAAAAATCATCAACGAGCGCAACATCGGCGACGTCATCACCGGCAAAGCCGTTCGCAAAATCAAGGGCGGGCTGTTGGTCGATATCGGCGTGCCGGTCTTTTTGCCCGCCAGTCAGGTGGACATCCGCCGCGTGAACGACGTCGGCGAATACATCGGGCGCGACTTGCAATGCAAAATCATCAAAATCGACCGCGAGCGCCGCAACATCGTCCTCTCGCGCCGGAAACTGCTCGAAGAAGAGCGCGACGTGAAAAAAGGCGACGTGCTCAAAACGTTGGTCAAAGGCGAAATCCGCAAAGGCGTGGTCAAGAACATCACCGACTTCGGCGCGTTTGTTGACCTCGGCGGCATCGACGGCTTGTTGCACATCACCGACCTGTCGTGGGGGCGCGTGTCGCACCCGTCGGAAGTGGTCGGAATGGACCAGGAACTCACCGTCAAGGTGTTGGATTTCGACCCGGTGCGCGAGCGCATTTCGCTCGGCTTGAAACAAATCACGCCGAACCCGTGGGACAGCATCGGCGACAAGTATCCCATCAACGGACGCTTCAAAGGTCCGGTCGTCAACATTATGCCCTACGGCGCGTTCGTGAAATTGGAAGACGGCATCGAAGGTCTCGTCCACATCAGCGAAATGAGTTGGACGAAACAAATCAGCCACCCGTCGGAAAAAGTCGCGATCGGCGAAGAGGTCGAAGTGGTCATTCTCGACATCAACCGCGACAAGCAGGAACTGTCGCTCGGGATGAAACAAATCGAGGGCAACCCGTGGATCGACGTGGTCGAAAAATATCCGGCGGGCTGTTACATTACCGGTCGCGTCCGCAATATGACGAACTACGGCGCGTTTGTCGAATTGGAAGAGGGCATCGACGGCTTGTTGCACGTCAACGATATGAGTTGGACGAAGAAAATAAATCATCCGTCGGCGCTGTTCCGCAAAGGCGACGAAGTGCGGACGGTGGTGTTGAGCGTTGACCCGGAACGCCGCCGCGTGGCGCTCGGTCTGAAACAAATGACCGAAGACCCGTGGCAGTCGTTGGTGCCGGCGAAATTCCACAACGGCGACATCATCGAAGGCATCGTTACCAAGTTGACGGCGTTCGGCGCGTTTGTGGAAATCGACAAAGACCTCGAATTGGAAGGTCTGCTCCACATCTCGGAATTGTCGGAGAGCAAGAAAATCGACAAGCCGGAAGAGGTGGTGAAAGTCGGGCAACGGGTAACGGTGATGGTCATCAACGTTGACGCGGACGAGCGGAAAGTCGGGTTGTCGTTGCGGGCGACGCACGAGGTCGATGAGGAATTCGCCAAGCGGCAAAAAGCGGCGGAAGAAGCCGCCGCCGCCGCGCAATCGGAAGCGGAAAATAAATAAACAGGTCTATGCCCCAAAAGCGACCGCCCGCCAACCGGACGGTCGTTTTTTAATACTCGCGGCGAGTTAAATGAATACAATGCGCTCCACTTACGATGGCGCGAAAGGAGAAAACGATGGCAAAATATGTTTATGTGGACAATTCCAACGTCTGGATTGAGGGGCGCAAAGTGGCGGCGGTCGCGCGCGACTGGGCGTTCGACGTTTGGGACGCGACCAACAACAACATTCTTGACCGTGAATGGAAATATGATTTCGGCAAATTGTTGGAATTGGTCGGCGGCAAAAAAAACGGCTTGAAAAAAGCGATGCTGTTCGGTTCGCGTCCGCCGCAAAACGATTCACTGTGGAGCGCCGCGCAGAAACACGGCTTTGAGGTCGTGGTCGAAAATCGCAACGCGCAAGACCACGAGAAAAAAATCGACACGGGCATTGCGGTGCAAATGGTTGCGGATTCCTTTCAGTTGATTACCGACAAAACGCAGGATGAAATGGTGCTGGTGGCGGGCGATGCGGACTACGTGCCGGCGCTGAAAAATATCGCTAACCGCGGCATTAAAATCACCGTCGCGTTCTGGGAACACGCCTCCAACGAATTGAAAGAAGCCGCCGCCGGATTTACCTCATTAGACCAATTTGTTGACCAACTAAGACGCGACAAGACCGCGGTTCACAACCCGAACTCGGATGAGTGAAAAAATATGTGGCAACGCAAACATTTGCTCGGCCTCGCCGAACTGTCGGCGGACGAAATCCGCTTCGTTCTCGACACCGCCGACCGCTTTGAAGACATCGTTACCCGCGCCGTGAAAAAGACGCCGGCGTTGCAAGGGCGCACCGTCGTCAATATGTTTTACGAACCCTCGACGCGCACCAACTTGTCGTTCACCACCGCCGAACGGCGGCTGTCCGCCGACATTTTAAGTTTCAGTAAAAGCGGCTCGTCGGTCGCCAAAGGCGAAACGCTGGTGGACACCGCGCGCAACATCGAAGCGATGGGCGTCGATATTATGGTGTTGCGCCACCAAGCCGCCGGCGCCGCCAAACTGCTTGCCGACAACGTCCGCTGTTCGGTCGTCAACGCCGGCGACGGCGAGCACGAACACCCCACGCAGGCGTTGCTCGACCTCTACACCCTCCGCCGTTTGCTCCGCGAAAACCGCCCCGCTTTTCCGCGACAATTTTCCGACCTGACCGTCGGCATCGTCGGCGACATCGCGCACAGCCGCGTGGCGCGTAGCAACATTTGGGGCTTGACGAAACTCGGCGCCCGCGTCGTCGTCGTCGGACCGGCGACGATGATGCCGGTCGGCATCGAGCGGCTCGGCGTAACCGTTTCCTCCGATTTGGACGACGCCATCAAAAAATGCGACGTGCTGAATATGTTGCGAATTCAGATGGAGCGGCAAAACGGTTTTTGTCCGTTTCCGAGTTTGCGGGAGTATTCGCGACTGTTCGGCGTAACGCGCGAGCGGCTGGCGCGGCTCGGCAAAGCGGACTTGCCGATTATGCACCC
Organism: Planctomycetota bacterium; assembly: GCA_031261425.1. Classification (GTDB taxonomy): domain Bacteria; phylum Planctomycetota; class SZUA-567; order SZUA-567; family SZUA-567; genus MS499-59. The sequence goes on along the minus strand of JAISJR010000030.1, from coordinate 24,112 downwards.
CGGTCCGGTCAATCGCGGCATCGAGTTGTCGCCGGAACTCGCGGACAGCGCGCAAAGTTTAATTCTCAAACAAGTCGAATACGGCGTCGCGGTGCGAATGGCGGTGCTGTTTTTGGTCGCGGGCGTGGGACAGAGCAATTCACAATTCACAATTCACAATTAACAATTAACAATTGTGTAATTTGTTTAGCAATTATCGCTTCGCGAATCCTCGCTCTCGCTGACCGCTATATCATTGTCCATTGCTCTCTAATTGTTAATTGTTAATTGAAAGGTCTATCCAGAATGAAACCCCTCGTCATCGCCGGCAAAAAATTTACCAGCCGCTTTTTCCTCGGCACCGGCAAGTTCGGCGCTAAAGAAATTTTCGCCGCCGCGCTCGCCGCTTCCGGCGCCGAACTCGTAACCGTCTCGTTGACGCGCGTCGATTTCGCCGACCCCGACGACGATATTTTGAGCGTCATCGACCAAGACCGCGTGACGGTGATGCTGAACACCGCCGGCGCGCGCGACGCCGCCGAAGCCGTGCGCGTGGCGAAAATCGGGCAAGCCGCGGGCTATCAATGGATAAAATTGGAAGTCCACCCCGACGCGCGTTATCTGTTGCCCGACCCCGTCGAAACGTTAAGCGCGGCGGAGCAAATCGTCAAAATGGGCTTGACCGTGTTGCCGTATATCAACGCCGACCCGGTGTTGGCGAAACGGTTGGAAGACATCGGCGCGCCGGCGGTGATGCCGTTAGCCGCGCCGATTGGCAGTAACCAAGGTTTGCGCACGTTGTCGATGTTGGAAATTATTATCGCGCAGTCGCGCGTGCCGGTGATTGTGGATGCGGGCATCGGTTTGCCGTCGCACGCGGCGCAGGCGATTGAAATCGGCGCCGACGCGGTGTTGGTCAACACGGCGGTGGCGGCGGCGGGCGACCCGCCGCAAATGGCGCGCGCTTTCGCGCTGGCGATTCAGGCGGCGGAAACGGCGCTCGACGCCAACCCGCCGCGCGTCCGCGCCGCCGCCGCCGCGACCAGCCCGACGAGAACTTTTGCGATTTTCAAGGATTAAGGCGAGTGAGCAGTGGATAGTGAACAGTGGACAGCGAGCGCTTGCGAATTTTGAAAATAAAACTCCACAACTGTCAACTGCCAACTGTCAACTGCCAACTAAAAGGTAAAAAATGCTCTGGCTGATTTTCGCCGTCGTCTTGGCGATTATTTTTTATCAGTTTCTCAACTGGTCGGCGCAAAAAGAAACGCGCGACTGGGCGCGCGCCGCGGACGACCGCGTTTTTCGCGACGCGCTGACGGCGGAACTGCAAGCGAAAATCGCGTCCGGCGACGCCGCGAAAGACGCCGCGCTTTGGTCGAAATGCGGACAACTTTATTATTTTGCCGGTCGGCTAAACGCCGCCGTCGCCGCCGCCGAAAAATACGCCGCCGCCGCGCCGCTCGACGCCGAGGGCTGGGCGGAAGCGGCGGAATATAATTTATTGGCGGGGCGATTGGACGCGGCGCGACAGGCAATAAAACAGGCGTTGGCGCGGCGGGAGCGGGACGACTATCGCGCGCTCGCCGCGCGGATTGAACTGCAACGCGGCGATTTGACCGCGGCGGCGACCGAACTGACCGCGTGGCGAAAATTGGACGCCGAGCGAATGGCGCGACCGGCGACCGCGCCGCGCTGGTTTGCGTATCAACAAATTCCCCGCGGCGAAATCGTGCCGGACCCGGCAATCGCTTATTACGAAGCCGTGCTCGCGGCGCTACGCGGAACGGACGACGCGGCGCGATTGGCATCCGAAAACCCCGATTTTTGGGAAGCGATGTTGCGCACGCGCCTCGTGCCGATTATTGCGCCAATCACGACCAACGCGCCGGAACCGCCGCCGTTCGCGCCGGATGCCTACGCGACGCAAATTTACGCGGAAAAATTTGACGCGACGCTGATTGACAAATTGGCGCAAGTCCGCCGGACGCTCGCGGAAAAATTATTGCCGCAAATCGTCGTCGTGGTTTGCGCCGACGCCGACACGCGCGAAGCGGTCGTCAAGGAACTCGGCGAAGGTAACGAATAGAATTTTACCCCCTCGCCTTACCACGCTAAATAATCTTTCTCTCAACTCTTAACTCTTAACTCTCAACTCTCAACTCTCAACTCTCTCAAATCCCCGACCCGTCGCCGATAATCGTGTTTTTCGGGTCGTTGAAATAGAGCGACAGGAGGACGTTGCGGAGTTCGTGGTATTCGGCGGCGGCGACCAATCGCGCGCGGTCGCGGGGGCGCGGGAACGGCACGGCGATTTCGCGGCTGACGCGCCCCGGATGCGAACTGAACATCAAAATCCGGTCGGAGAGGAGCATCGCCTCGTCCACGTCGTGCGTAACAAAAACCACCGTTTTTTTGCGCTCGCCGCTTTCCCACAGGCGCAATAACAGTTCCTGCAACAACGTGCGGTTTTTCGCGTCAATCGCGCCGAACGGCTCGTCCATCAGCATTATTTCCGCGTCGGTGGCTAGCGCCCGCGCGATGGCGACGCGCTGTTGCATCCCGCCGGAAAGTTGCGCCGGAAATTTATCCTTAAATTTTTCCAAACCTACTTGGGCGAGAAATTCGTCGGCAAGCGCGTGTTGCTCGCGGCGCGATAATTTCCGCCGCGCCTGCTTCAAGGCGAACACGACGTTTTTTTTCGCCGTCATCCACGGAAACAACGAATAATGCTGAAAGACAAAACTCCGGTTCGCGCCGGTGCCGGCAATCGGCTCGCCGTCGATGGCGGCTTCGCCCGCCGTCGCGGTTTTCAGTCCGCCGAGAACGCTTAGCAACGTGCTTTTGCCGCAACCGGACGCGCCCAAAATGCTGATAAATTCGCCCGCGGCAATCGCGAAAGACACGTCTTGCAAAGCGACAAACCGCTCCCCTTTTTCCACGTAAGCGACGGTTAAATTTTTCGCTGAAATTTTGGGCATCGGGACGTGTCCGTAGCGCAGGAATTAAAAATTACAAATTACAAATTAAAAATTAAAAATTGAGGAATTTGATTAGCCAATCCGCCAGCGCCCGCGAAGCGGATAATCAAACTCCACCATTTTTAATTTTTAATTTGTAATTTTTAATTTCTCAAACAGGTCGGGAAATATTTAGTTGCCGGCGAACTCTACTCTTTCTCGTCAAAGTGCTTTTTCAGCGCCAAATAGATTTTGTCGTCGGGATTTTTCGCCAACAACGCGGTCAGCGCCTTTTCGTAAATCGTCGTGTTGTAGAGCGGCTCGATGTCGTAGTCGGTGGTGTAACCGAATTTGACCACGCCCTCTTTCAACGCGAGCGTCGCTTTTTTGTCCGGGTCGGGACTGCTGGTGCTATGCCCGCCATAGACCTCGTAGTCGATGTCTTTCGCCGCGATGTCGATGTATTTTTTCACGTCGGCGACGGTTTTCGCGTGATTTTCCTGCGAAAATTTATACGCCTTGATAAACGCCCGTTCCGCCGCTTCGTATAACGCCGGATTTTTCTTCAGCGCCGGCGTGAACGCGACCTGACGACAGCACGGCTGGTCGGCGAAGACCGCTTCTTCGTTGCAGTAATAAATGACTTCGTGTCCGGCGTTTTTCGCGATGGACGCATACGGCGAATAGACCGACACGCCGGCGATTTGTTTGTTTTGGAGCGCGTTGAAAGCGTCGCGCTGACTGTCGAAATAAACGATGTTCACTTTGTCCGGCGCGACTTTGTCCGGCTCGTTGACGGTGAACTCCAAGCCCGCCTGCGCAATCAACACCAACAATTCGTAGTCCTGCACGCTGTTTTTCACCGACGCGACGTTGCGACCTTTGAACAAAGCGATGTCGCGTTTCTCGCCGCCTTTGAGGAATTCGGCTTTAATCACGTAGCCGTGTCCGTTGGTCATCGCGCCGCCGAAAATCGTCAGGTCGCGTTTTTTACTTTGGAACGTTACCGCCGGCACCGACCCGATAAACGCGATGTCGAGTTTGTTCGATTCCAAGCCGCTCGCCAAATCGTTGGCGCTGGCTAACAGAAACAACTCCGCGTCCAATCCCTCTTCCGCGAAAAACCCTTCCTCCGCCGCGACGAACGCGAGCAAATGCGCGGTCGAATTGAGATGCCCGATGCGCAGTTTTTGGGCGCCGTCCGCCGCGGGCGCGGTCGAAATCACCGCCAGAAAAATCGCCGCCGCCGTCAACAAGAAATTCTTCATTGCCGTTCTCCTTTGCCGAGAATAATAAATACATTTACTACCAACTTGATGATAATAATCGTCGTTTTTTCGCCGTCAAGGGGGATTTTTCGGAGAACTTTTCGCGGCGGGGTGGAGGCGTTTTTGCGGAGCGGGGGAGTTTTCAAGGCGACAAGTCGCGCCTTGCTTCCTTAAAACGCCCCTCCCTTGACGCGAAAATTATTTTCCGCTAACATATAAACAAATACTTAATCGTTTAATCGGCGGAGGAAAATTTATGAACCCCAAAAAGGCGGCGGCGCGGCAAAACGAAGAATTTTGTTCCTGCGCGATGATTCACCCGGAAATTATCGAGCGCGTGCGCGGCGGCTTGTCGAAGGAAAAAACGCTTCGCCGCGCGGCGGAGCTGTTTAAGACGTTCGGCGACCCGACGCGCCTCAAAATCGTCAACGCGCTGTTGCTCGCCGAAATGTGCGTATGCGACCTCGCGGCGTTGCTCGCGCTGACGCAACCCGCCGTGTCGCATCACTTGAAAACTTTGCGCCAAACGCAATTGGTCAAATACCGGCGCGACGGCAAGAGCGTCTATTACTCGCTCGACGACGAACACGTCGGCAATGTTTTTTATCAGGGATTGTTGCACGCGAGCGAAGAAAGCAATTGACTTAAATTCCCCTCTACGGAGGGGGGGGGGCGCGGTTTGCCGGACTGACGGGGTGGTTTTTCTAAACAGACCACCCCGTCATCGCGACATAGAATCAGAACGTCGCGATGCCACCCCTCCATAGAGGGGAATTAAGCGGAAGTTATTAAACAGGTCTAAATTGAAAATTCACCTTCTTTATCGCGGAGGAAATATGACTGTTCATTGCGCCGGTTGCGACCATTGCGGCGGCGGGAAAATAAACACCGCTTGGCAAATGGGCGTCGGCGTCGCTCTGTTTGCGGTCGGGCTGATTTTGCATTACGCCCATTCGCCGGCGGCGTTCGCGCTGTTGGTCGCGAGTTACCTGTTAATCGGCGGCGACGTGCTGTTGACGGCGCTGAAAAATTTGCGGCGCGGGAAAATTTTCGACGAGAATTTTTTGATGACGCTCGCCTCGCTCGGCGCGTTCGCCATCGGCGACGCGCCCGAAGGCGCGGCGGTGATGTTGTTTTATCAAATCGGCGAAAAATTGCAGGAACGCGCGGTCGGCAATTCGCGCCGCTCGATTACCGCGTTGCTGGATTTGCGCCCCGATTTCGCCAACGTGAAAAACGGCGCCGAACTCCGCCGCGTCGCGCCGAGCGCCGTCGCGGTCGGCGAAATTATCGTCGTGCGCCCCGGCGAAAAAGTGCCGCTCGACGGCGCGGTCATTGACGGACTGTCGTCGCTCGATGTCGCGGCGTTGACCGGCGAAAGCGTGCCGCGCGCGGTCGGCGCCGGCGCCGAGGCGCTGGCGGGTTCGGTCAATCAAAGCGGCGTGTTGACGATGCGCGTGACGAAACCCGCCGGTGAATCGACGGTCGCCAAAATTTTAGCGTTGGCGCAAAACGCGGCGCAAAAAAAATCGCCGACCGAAAATTTTATCACCACGTTCGCGCGCTATTACACGCCCGCCGTCGTCGTCGGCGCGGCGTTGCTGGCGTTGATTCCGCCGCTCGCGTCGCCCGCGCCGTTCGCCGAGACCTTCTTTGAATGGACGCATCGCGCGTTGGTTTTTCTGGTGATTTCGTGTCCGTGCGCGTTGGTGATTTCGGTGCCGCTCAGTTTTTTCGGCGGCATCGGCGCCGCGTCGCGGCAGGGAATTTTGCTGAAAGGAAGCAATTATTTAGAGGCGCTGAATCACGTCGGCGTCGCGGTGTTCGACAAAACCGGCACGCTGACGCGCGGAAAATTCAGCGTTACCGGCGTGGCGCCGGCTACCGGCATAACGCCAATGTCGCCGTTTTCGGAGTCCGAATTATTGGCATACGCGGCGCACGCCGAGTATTTTTCGACGCATCCGTTTGCGGTGGCGACGCGCGCCGCGTTCGCCGCCGCCGGCGGCAAACTTGATGCCGCGCGCGTCGGCGCGTATCGGGAAATCGCGGGGCGCGGCGTGAGTTGCACGGTTGACGGCAAAGCGGTGCTGGCGGGGAATCTGAAATTGGTCGCGGCGGGGACCGCGCGAGCGGCGGCGAGCGACTCGAAAATTTATCTCGCCATCGACGGGCGGGACGCCGGTTGTTTGACCTTCGCCGACGAAGTCAAACCGGACGCGGCGGAAACTATCGCGCGACTGAAAGCCGCCGGCATAAAGACGGTGATGCTCACCGGCGACGGGGCGGCGGCGGCGGAAGCCGTGGCGCAAAAAGTCGGCGTGGACGAATTTTTTGCCGAGTTATTGCCCGACCAAAAAGTCGCGGTCCTCGAAAAAATCGCGGCGGCGTCGCGCGGCGAGCAAAAATCATCGCGCGGAATTATGTTTGTCGGCGACGGCATCAACGACGCGCCGGTGTTGGCGCGCGCCGATGTCGGCGTGGCGATGGGCGGCGTCGGTTCCGACGCGGCGATTGAAGCCGCCGACATGGTGTTGATGACCGACGAGGTCGGGAAAATTCCGGCGGCGATGCGGATTGCGCGGCACACGCGCCAAGTGGCGCGGCAAAATATCGCGTTCGCGCTCGGCGTCAAAGCGGTGTTGCTGGCGCTCGGCGCGGCGGGCGTCGCGTCGATGTGGGCGGCGGTCTTCGGCGACGTGGGCGTGGCGTTGCTGGCGATTCTGAACGCGCTACGGGCGGGGCGGGGGAGGTAGGGCGCGATTAAGAATTTTAAGGGGGCTTAAAAATCTTACGATTCTTAAGCCCCCTTTGAAATTCTTAAAAATCTATTCCGGGTCGAGCCAGTGGTTATCGACGACTGCGCCGCCGGCGTCGGAACCGTCGGGAAGGGGTTTATTTTTGCGATAGACGAATTGCAGGAATTTTTTGCCGACGACGGTTTGTTTGCCGATGTTGATGAGCGCCGTCGCGACCAGCACACGGTAATAATCGTCCGCTTTGGTGAAAATATAACCTTGATACAGATTATCTGCGCCGGTGCCGCCGTCTTGGATTTTCGCGTTTTCGGCGGCGGCGTTGTTAATTTGGGCGGTAATCGTCGCGCCTAAAAACTTATGCGGCGTGTTGTCGTTATACGCTTGCGCTCCGAATAAATTTAACACCACGCGCTCAATCGCCGCGTTTTTGACCGCTTGCGGATTGATTTCGACGCTTCCCGCCGGCGGGTTCACCGAAACACCGTCAGTATTGCCGGCAGTCGCGCCGCCAATAATTTTATCACTGTTCGCCACGGGGCGCGAACGCGCCGCCGCCGCGTCATAGCCGACCCGATTATCGGCGTAAATCGCCTCGATAATCCTCGCCAGCGGTTTCGCGCCGTTTTCCGCAATCACGTCAATCATTAGCGCCAATTCGTTATGCGTCCGCAACGTATTTTCGTAGCGTTCCGCCAACACCCACGCCTCCTTTATGCACGTCCATCCCGGAATCGCAAAACAATCATTAGTCAACGGTATGTTTGGCGTAACATCTTTCGGCGTCAAATATCTGCCGATGACGCAGGTTCCGGTGCCGGTCCACGCGCCGCCACTCCACGCGCCGCCGGTGCGCGCGTCCCTGCCCTCGTAGCCGGTATCTTCACGGGCAAATGGACTCGCGCGATTCACGCTATAGCCGGTCGGTTCCGCGGCGTTCTCCGGCGTCGAGAACGCCAACAAGTCCAAATTGCGCGGCGTTCTATCGGTCGGCGTTACGCCGTCGGTGGTGGGCATCGGCGTGGTGTCGGACAGGTGCCGATGGTCTAACGCATAAGTGCCGGGATAGTCAATGCTGTAAATCGCGCCGACGCCGGCGGTTTGCGCGATGTTGCTATCGCGACGGATTTTCGCGGCAGGCGAGTTGAACAATTGATAACCGACCGCCGCCGCGATAAGCCACTTCGGCGTGCCGCCGTCAAGGACGATGCGCCGCGGTTCGCCTTTCTCGTCAAACAAACCCGCGTCGGCGAATTGCTTGATGTTGAACGGCAAGGAATTTTCGATGATGCCGGCGGTGGCGGTTTCGGCGGTCGGCGCGGTCTGATTAACGCCGCTGAAATTGACGCCGACTTCTTGAAAGGTCAGAAAATAGCGGAAGCGATTGCGGATTGACGCCGGCGAAGACGCGGCGTAATCAAATCCATAGCGGCTATCTAAACTGCATAACGTTTTATCCGCGTCATACCTCGCTTTGCCGTTCGCAACGAAGCGGGCTTTTTCGTATTTTTTCAGCAATTCGGGATTCGTCGCGTCGTCGCGGGTTAGACGATACAAATCCATCAACGCCGCATACCTCGCCGTGTCGTCATCCAACGTGTCGTTAGCCAGTTTAGTTTTCGTTGACGAATCGATTTTTACCGCGTCGGAATTATCCGAGATGCCGGTGTCGGCGTCAATTTTGTCGATTTTGTCGATTTTTTTGACGTGGTCGAGAATATCGTCGGCGGAGAAATTGGCGACATTGGCGACGATGTCGTTAATTGCGGCGGTGAACTGACCTTGTTCCGTTACGCCGTATTTATTGATTTCAGACGTAACGCCGCCCTGCGTGTCCAACGTTTGTTTGACGGTTAAGAATTTGCCCAACGCAAATTCGTTGGCTCGCGACGGGCAACCGAACTGAATATACATGTCGTTGTTCGTCTGTTCCGGTTCGTCGCACGAGTTCAGATGGATTTCTTCGTTGCCGTTGATTTCGTCATAGTTAGGTCCGTCGCAAGTGCCGGTGCAGAACAGTTTGTCCTCGGGGTCAAAGGGAATTAGTTTCAGGGTATATTTTGGACTACCGTTAATGATGCCGTCAAGCAAGTAATTGACGTTACTGCTGATGCCGGTGCTACCGTTTTGTATTCTCCCGTCGGCATTATTAGCCGCATCGCCGTATCTAATCTCGTAGTAGGGCGCGGTGGCTTTATTATAAACCGCCCACTGTGATACCGCATGACCCGCATCGCGGCTGGCGCCATAGCCCATAATCGGATTCATCGCCAATATATCGCGAATTTGGTCTGACGAAAAAGGCAACGGCTGAAGCGGTCTGGCGTTGAGCGCATTCTCAATTTGCGTCTTGGTCATCGGCACGGGCATAATGAAAGCGGCGGTTCCGTTGGTTACATGATCTTTGTAAGGAGACGGGAGGACGGTCGTCATCAAAGTATGCACCTCATCGCTTATGGCGTTGTAACACGAACAGCCGACCGCAACGCCGTTTGCCGATATATCAAAACGCGGCTCATTCCACCCGCCGATAAAGCCGGTGTTATCATAAATCGGATGTTCGTGCGCCGTATCATCCCAATTATACCGCGGCTCGCTCTGATACCACACCATCACGCCGACCTCTTCTAACTTTTCAGATTCCGGCGGCGTTGGTTCGCTAATATCGCTATAAACCGGCAAAATGTTTTTGGTAAAGGCGTTTTCGCCGCTAAATAAGCCCGCGCCGCCGTCAACGGCAGGTGGAAACGGATAAGATAACTCGGTTCCGCGATAGTTGTCTTTATACACATAATTCATCAATACCGTCACGCCGAGCGGCAAGGTAAAAGTCCGTGTGCGGACTTCATAGACGGCTTCCGCAGGAGGGACTCCGATGACCGCTTCCAGCACTAACTTCATTCGGCGGTCAAAATAATTGCCGGTGGCGTGGGTGTAAAACTCAGGTAAATTGAGGTCGTTCTGCGGCGTGTAATCGGGGTCGTTGGAGGGCTTATACGCAAACGCGCTCATAAATTCTTGCAGAATTTCGTCAGCATTGGACGGGGAATCGGCGCGCAACCATTTACCGCCAAACAACGCCGTCCCGACTAACGCCAGCGCGACGACGAGCGCCGCCGTAACCAAAGAACGACCACTGTCTTGTCTTGTCTTGTCTTGTCTTGTCTCGGCGCGGTCATCGGAGTCCCTCCTGCGGATAAAACTAATAAGAATTTTAAGGGGGTTAAAAGAGCAGAGTTGAGAGTTAAGAGTTGAAAGTTGAGAAGGTGGTTGCGCTTCGCGCGTCTTACAAAAAACAATCCGCTTTCTTCTCAACTCTGAACTTTCAACTTTCAACTCTCAACTCTCAACTCTAAACTCTAAACTCTAAACTCTACCCCGCGCGGTCAAACAGTTCGGTTAATTCGCGCAAGTAATTGACCTCGGCGTTCGCCAACTGGTCGGCGGTGAGCCGCCACGTCCAGTTGCCTTCGCCCAAACCGGGGCGGTTCATCCGGCAGTCGTTGCCCAAGCCCAAAATATCCTGCAACGGATAAATCGCGAACACCGCGACCGACGCCAACGCCGCGCGGATTAAATCCCAGTGGATATTGCGTCCGTCCGTCGCCAAATAACGGCGGCATAAATCGCGCTCTTGCGCAAAAACGTCGCGCCCGATATTCGCGTAGTCCGCGCCCCCCGCATACCAACCGCGCGTCGTGTCGTTGTCGTGCGTGCCGGTATAAACCACGCTGTTCGTCGCGTAAGCGTGCGGACGATAAAAATTCGCGCCGTCGCCAAACGCGAATTGCAAAACCTTCATTCCGGGAAAACCGCACTCGTCGCGCAGTTGATTGACCGCCGGCGTGATGGCGCCCAAATCCTCGGCAATCAGCGGCAAGTCGTCGCCGATTTCTCTTTTCATCGCCGTAAAAAATTCCGCGCCCGGACCGCGCACCCATTTGCCGTTACGCGCCGTTTTCTCCGTTCCCGGCGTCGCCCAATACGCCTCAAAACCGCGGAAATGGTCGAGCCGCAAAATGTCGGTTTGCCGCAACGCCCCGCGCAACCGCATCGCCCACCAGCGGTAATTGTCCTTTTTCACCGCCTCCCAGTCATAGACCGGATTGCCCCACAACTGCCCGTCGGCGCAGAAATAATCCGGCGGACAACCGGCGACAAATTGGGCTTCGCCGGTGGCGCGGGACACCGCGAAAAATTCCGGCGCCGCCCACACGTCGGCGCTGTCGTGCGCCGGATAAATCGGAATGTCGCCGATGATTTTAATGCCCGCGTCGTTGGCGCGTTTTTTCAAGCCGAGCCATTGCGCGTAAAAAACGAATTGCGTCCACTTGACAAATTCGCCGGCGTCCGCCAATTCCGCAGTCCAATGTTTGACCGCGTCCGGCGAATGTTTGGCTAAATCGGCGTCGTCCCAACGCCACCACGGCTTGCCGCCGAAACGCTCCCGCGCCGCCGCGAAAAGCGCGTAATCGTCCAGCCAAAATTTTTCGGCTTCTTTGAAACGTTGAAAATTCGCCGCCGCCGCGCCCGTCGCGCCGCGGCGAAAAAGGTCGAACGCCTGCCGCAAGCGCGGCATTTTGAAATTACGCGCGGCGGCAAAATCGGCGCGAGCGCCGTTGCCGGGCGCGTGGCGCAAATCCTCGTCGCGCAACAGTCCGGCGGCGACCAAATCGTCAAGCGCGATAAACAGCGGATTGCCGGCGAAGGAAGAGAAGGTTTGGTAGGGACTGCCGCTGTCGTTGACGGCGCCGAGCGGCAACACCTGCCACAACGTCTGTTTGGCGCGTCGCAGATAGTCGAGAAACTGCCGCGCGGCGGCGCCGAAATCGCCGATGCCTTGCCCACCGGGCAACGACGAGGGATGCAACAACACGCCGGCGGAACGGGTGAATGACATAGGGGCTCCTTGCGGTTTTGGAAGCAAGTCAAATAAAAAGAAACGTCTCGCCGACGCGGCGGAAGGTTACGAAGAACCCCGTAGCCAGATGGGCGTCGCGCGGTAATGGCGGCGAGTCCGCTGACGCGGCGTGTGCCGCCCCTCGACTTATCGACTCCCTGATTAGAAGAATCGGTTCTCGAGAATTATTCCGCCGACGCCGGCGAGACGAAAAATTTACAGTGGTCAGTGGGCAGTGGTCAGTTGACAGTGGTCAGTTGGCAGTGGTCAGCAACTACGTCTTTTTATCACTATCCACTGTTCACTGCCCACTGCCCACTATCCACTGCTCACTGTCCTAAGAAACAGCCAGCCGTTGCGTAATGGCGGCGAAACATTGTTGCAGTTTCGCCATTTGCCGGCAAGTGTCTTGGAACGCGACGATTAAATCCGCCCGGTCGTTGAGCACTGCCGGAGCGGCTGACGCGGCGGCTTTTTTTGCGGCAAGTTTCGCGTCCTCTTTCCGTTTTCGCGCGTCGCAACGGGCGATGAGGATATCGGTGCGGCGGTCGCATTCAGCCAATTCTTCCGCCGTCATTACGGTTTTGCGCCATTCGTTCCAATGGCGTCCGAGCGGCGGATAAACTTTCCCCTCGACGGGATTATCCGCGGGGCGGCTATTCGCCGCCGCCGATTTTTTTACCGGTGATTTTTTCATTGCCGTTCCTCCTTTTTGCCGCCGCGCGTTTTGGGGGGCTGATTTGCCGTCGTTCGACGACGAACATCGCTTCTTCGGCGTAGAGGTTGTCGCCGTCCTGCATCGCGCGGACTTTGCCTTGGCTCAACACGTAACCGGCTTTGACGGCGATTTTTTTTTCCTGCGCCCAACAGCGGAAATCCTGCACCGAAAGATTGTGAATGTTCGGCGTGTTATACCACGTGTAAGGTAGCCAGCCGGTGCGCGGCATCCGTCCGCGAATTGCCAAGTCAAGCCGCACCTGCCAATAGGCGAAATTCGGAAACGACACAATCCCGCACCGCCCGACGCGCAACATTTCCCGCAAAATCACGTCGGGATGTTGCAAGGTCTGCAACGTTTCTTCCAGCACCACGTAGTCAAAACTGCCGTCGGGAATGTTGCGCAACCCCGCGTCCACGTCCATCTGCACCACCGGCACGCCGCGCCGCACGCACTCGCCCACCGACGCCGGACAAAGTTCGACCCCTTGCCCCTGCACTTGTTTTTTTCGCATCAATTCCGCCAGCAATTCGCCGTCGCCGCACCCCAAGTCCAACACCGTCGCGCGCGCCGGAATGTGGGCGAGGATTATTTCGTTTTGCCAGCGCAACGCCCGCCCGTCGGCGCCGAGAATCGGGCGCGACGCCGCGCCGACGCTGGCGAAAAAATCCAACGCGCGGGCGGCGCCGCAATCGCGCAACGCCGGGTCAACCTCGTCGCGCAATTTCTCCAACAAACGCAGATATTTTAAGTCGGACGACGACTTGGTTTTTCGTGCGGTCATTTTTTTTAACAGAGCAAGAGATTCGTCCACGAATTTCACGAATTAGACGAATTGACACAAATTAAGAGCAAGCGATTAGAGATTCGTCCACGAATTTTCACGAATTAGACGAATTAACACGAATTTTTTTTCTTACAGCAATTGCTCTTTAATTCGTGGAAATTGGTTTAATTCGTGCTAATTCGTGGATAAGTTCTTATTTCGCGGATAAGTTCTTTTTTTACTCCGACAAATCCCGAATTTTTTTGATGTCTTTTTCCTGTCCGACGACGACCAGCGAGTCGCTCGGTTTGCAGACGAAATGCGGACCGGGCATAAATTCGGTTTTTTCCGCCAAGTGTTCGTGCACGGCAATCACATACACGCCGTAATTGTTGCGGACTTGCAATTCCAACAACGTCTTGCCGGCGAACCGGTCGGGCGTGGCGATTTCGCAAATCACGTAGTCGTCAGTCAGCGCGATATTTTCCAGCACGTTCGGGTGCAGAATGTTCATCGCAAGCCGTTCCGCCGCCTGCCGTTCGGGGAAAATCAAATTCAGTTCCGCGTCGTATTTGGCGGCGAGCGCCTGCAAAATTTCGGCGTGCGACGAACTGACGGCTTTGACGTGCAGATGGCGCACGCCGAGGTTAAGCAAATTCAGCACGGCTAAAATGCTGTCCTCCAATTTTATTCCCGGACTGACAATCGCCGCGTCGAACTTGTCGGTGATGAGCGCCGCCAGCGCCTCGAAATCGCGCGCGTCCACGCGGCGCGCCTGCGCCACCCGCTCGGCGATTTCGTTGACGACTTTTTGCCCGATGTCGAGCGCCAACACCTCGCAACCGTCCGCCGCCAACCGCTCGGCGCACTCGCCGCCAAACGTGCCCAAACCGATGATGACAATCCGTTTTGCGGTAGCCATAATGCTTTCAATTACGAATTAAAAATTACGAATGACGAAGTAATTAGCCGATTCGCCGCGAAGCGGCAGAGCGTAACAGCCCAGCCCAAAGGAAAATCGGCGGTATCGATTTTCCGGCGGGCTGGGTTAGCGCGTTGCCGGAAAATGCGCCCTGTAAGGGCGGTGGAAATTTTTTCATTGCCCTTGCAGGGCGCTTAATTTTATGGGCGCTTTTTTACCCAGCGCGTTGCGCTGGGCTGTTACGCACCGCCCCTGCGGGGCGTTTTAAGGTGATTGTTAAACCCCACGAATTTTTAATTCTTAGTTCTTAATCTACTCCCCCCCCCCGCGAAATTTCTTCGGGAAAAAGTTTTTTTGCAACAGCGCCAGCAGTTCATCGAAGTTCAGCGGTTTCGCTAAGTGCGCGTTCATACCGGCGTCCAAACATTTTTTGATGTCTTCGGCGAACACGTCCGCCGTCAGCGCCACCACCAGCGTCGGCGCCAAGCCGTGTTCCCGTTCATACCGGCGAATCTGCCGCGTCGCCTCCAAGCCGTCCATTTCCGGCATTTGCACGTCCATCAGCACGATGTCGTAAGGATGGACGGTCGCGGCGGTGGAGTATTTTTCCACCGCGACGCCGCCGTTTTCGGCGCAGTCAATCGTTACGCCGGTCGCGTCCAAAATTTCAATCACCACTTCGCGGTTCACTTCCACGTCTTCGGCGAGAAGCAGCCGCTTGCCGACAAACGCGCCGAGCGGCACGGTGTCGATTTTATTGACCTGCGGCAAGTCGGCGTCAAAACGGCGCGGCAGGCGCACGGTGAACGCGAACGTCGAGCCGCGCCCTTTTTTCGATTCAATCCAGATGCGCCCGTTCATCAATTCGACGAGCCGTTTGGAAAGCGCCAACCCCAAGCCGGTGCCGCCGAATTTGCGCGTCGTGTCCAACGTCGCCTGCGTGAACGGCGTGAACAATTTCTTTTGCTCCGCTTCCGTCAAGCCGATGCCGTCGTCGGACACGCGAAATTCCAATTCGCACACCTTGTCCACGCCGCTGTCGTAGGTTCCCAGCAAATTCATCGCGACGCCGATATTGCCTTCTTTCGGCGTGAACTTGACGGCGTTGCTGAGCAGATTGATTAAAACCTGCGCCAACCGCTGTTCGTCGCCGAGCAACACGTCGGGGAAATTCGGCGCGATGTTCGTCGTCAGCGTTTGCCGTTTGACCTCGGAGAGCGGGTCAATCAGCATCACCACCGTTTGCAACATCTTGCTTAACTTGAACGGCGCCGGCGCCAATTCAAACCGTCCGGCTTCGATTTTCGACATATCCAAAACATCGTTGATGACGCCGAGCAAATGTTTGGCGGCGGCTTCGATTTTCATTAAGAAGTCGTTGCGTTTGACGGCTTCGTTCGCCCCCTGCGCCAATTTGGTCATCCCGATAATCACGTTCATCGGCGTGCGGATTTCGTGGCTCATATTCGACAAAAACCGGCTCTTGGCGAGCGACGCCTCGTAGGCGAGCCCCATATTTTTTTCGGCTAACTCCGTTTGCTCCCGCGCGACGACGATTTGTATTTCGAGTTCGCGCGTGCGCTCGGCGACCACGTTCCGCAATTTGCGCCGCTCGGCGCGTTTGCGCCAAATCAACGCCGCCGACAAAATCAGCAACAACACCGCCAAGACCAGCCCCGCGACCAAGAACGGCAACCGCTCCTCCGCCAATTTGCCGCGATAATCGAACACCTTGTTTTTCCATTCGTCGGCGATGCGTTCGGCGTCGGTCAGCGGCAACGCTTTTTCCAAAATGCTCCGCAATAAAAATTGCGAGCGGTTCAAGGCGAAATGCGAGTAGATGGCGCTGGGAAAAGTGAAATTGACGCGGATATTCAACCGGTGGTCCAACATCGAACTCGCCAGAAAGACGTTTTCCGACGCCATCAACAAGTCGATGGCGCCGCGCTCCAACGCTTCGACGGCGACGGCGAACGTCGGATAAAAAGTTTCCTGCCGGTGGTCGGGAAAACGCGCCTGAAACTCCGCCGCCGACGGCGTGCCCACCACCAAGCCGACGCGCGAATAGATAATTTGACCGGTCGAAACACACGGCGTGTCGGCGCGCGAAATCAACACGTAATCGTCCGTTTCGAGCGTCGCGTCCGTCCAGAGAAATTCGCCGGATTTTTCCGCCTCCAATTTGCGCTTGGAGTCGAGAATAAACGCCGCCTCGTCGCTCGCCAACATTGCCGCCAACGCCGGCGGCGGCAGGGGCGCGGCGTGCGCGCGCTTTAACGACAAGTTCGTCAAATCCTCGATTTCGCGCAACACGTCCGGCACGATGCCGCGCCACCGGCGGGTCTCCGCGTCGTAGTCGGAGTTCGGATAATCGCCGTCCATCAGCGCGTAAG
Source organism: Planctomycetota bacterium (assembly GCA_031261425.1). GTDB lineage: Bacteria > Planctomycetota > SZUA-567 > SZUA-567 > SZUA-567 > MS499-59. Next base: position 7,450 of record JAISJR010000030.1, on the reverse strand, counting down.
GCACCGGATTGGCGGGACCGTGCGCGCGGATAAACGCCGCTTCGTCCGTCGTCAACCGTTCGGAAAAATTATACTTCCCGTAACTTTTCGTCCCGTCCAAATAGAGTTGATAAACGGTCGTAATGCCGCCGTGCGTGAAGAACTTCTGCAACACGGAAATAATCGGCTCCAACATCGGGTCTTGCGTCGCGAGCGACTTGGCGGTGTAGGTCAGCGGCAAAAAGTCCTCGCCGACAATTTCGCGATACTGGTTGAGAATCGCGTCGTGCGAATTTTCGCCGTAGAAGAAATCAATCGTCCCGTCCCGCAACGCGCCATACACGTCCGCGACGCTGGCGACGGCGACGGCTTCGTAGAGTAGCCCCCGCGCGTCCAACAGCGGACCGATTTTCGCGGCGATGCTCGAACCGGCGAGAAAGCCGGCGCGTAGCGGTCGCCACGACAACAGGTTTTCCGGCGTTTCGCTTCCCGCCAAACTATACACCTTGTAATACCGGTCAATCACGCCGTCGGTCATAAAATAACCGTCGGCGAGCCGCTCCGGCGTGGCGCTATATTCGTTGGTGAAACTGACGGTGTGGTCGCGCAAGCCGGCGGCCAATTCGTTCCATTTGCACAGGCGCGTTTGGAACGGCAAGTCAAAGAACTTGCTCATAAATTGGCAGAACGATTCGGAAAAACCGCCGGGCTCGCCGGAAAACCGGTCAATAAAATACTCGGTGCCGAGCAGGGACCCATAGACGAACGTCCGCCCGCTCCGGCGCAAACCGTCGAGCGCGGCGGCTTCGTCCGCCGTAACGTTCGGCACCTGCGACCAATGCGTAATCGCCGGCTCGGACGCGCGCGAATCGCGGGCGGCGGCGCGCGGCGCGACCGCGAACGCCAGCGAGAGCAAGAGTATGGGGAGGAGTTTATGGCGAGGCATTTTTAGGGTTAGAGTTTAGAGTTGAGAGTTAAGAGTTCAGAGTTCAGAGTTGAGAGTTGAGCAGTGGATGCGCTTCGCGCGTCTTAAAAATAAAACTCCGCCGCTAAACTCTTAACTCTAAACTCTCAACTCTCGCTCTTAAACGCGCTTAAACAAACTCCGCGTTAAACGCCGTCAAAATATGCGTGTGGTCGCCGGCGTGCACGACGGTCGGCGAAGACGGCGGCGGGACGCGGGTCGAGCCGCCGGCGTCCGCCGCCGGTCCGACCAAGCCGACGATTTCATAAATGACGGCTTTGCCGCTCGCGGGCGTTTTGCCGCTCAGCCAGCGCAAGCGCGGTTTGCCGTTTTCGTCCGGCGCGACGGCGCCTTCGAGCGTTCCGCCCGCGCCGCCGTTTTCGGCGAGAAAATTAACGTAGCCCCACGCCGCGCCCGCCTCGGCGAGAAATTTCTCCACCGCCGTTTGTATTTGGTCGCCGTTTTCAAAATGCAAAATAAACACGCGCCCGATTTTTCCTTCCGCCGTTTTCATCGTTGCTTCCTTATTTTTAGAGACAGAGTTGAGAGAGAGTTGAGAGTTAAGAGTTTAGAGTTTAGAGTTTAGCAGTGGATGCGCTTCGCGCGTCTTAAAAAATAAAACTCCACTCTCTCAACTCTAAACTCTAAACTCTCAACTCTAATCATTCTCCGCCGACAAAAAAGTAGGCGCCGCGCTCAGCGCGCGAATTTTCCCGCTAATTCCGTCCAGGTGAGCAAAATCGTCGTCGGGCGTCCGTGCGGACAAGTCGGCAAATTATGGTTCAACAATTTAGCCAATAAATCCAGCGCCGCGTCCGTCGCCAAACCCGCGCCGAACAACACGGCGGAATGGCAGGCGATTTTCGCGCGCATTTTTTCGAGCAACGCCGCATACGGCGCCACGCCCGGCAACGTCTCGGCGGCTTGCGCCAACACGTCGCGGCACACCGTCGCCGCCTGCTCGGCGGTGATAAAATCGGGACACGCCGCGATGGACAATTTTCCGTCCGCGACCGTTACCGCAAAACCGGCGTCGCGCAAAACCGGCAACGCCGCGTCGCTCTGTCCCGCTTCGCTCGGCGACAATTCGACCGTCAGCGGCGTCAATAATTGCTGACTGACAATCGTCGCCGGTCGCTCTTGCAGCCGCTCGTAATTGTAACGCTCGTGGAGCGCGTGCGGGTCCACCAACAACATTCCGTCCGCCGTTTCCACGACCAAATACTTGTCGCCGACCTGCCCGACATAACGCCAATTGCCGCCGGCAAGCAATGGTCGCGCCGCGCTAAAATTTTCGCCCAAATTTTCGCCGCGCTTCGTGCCGGAACCGGTGTCATTCGTTCGACTCGGCGGCGGCGCTTGCCCAGCGCGCGGCGGCGAAAATTTCGCGCCGTTGAAATTGGAATTGCCGTTGGCGGACGGGCGGTTATTTCCGGCGGGCGGCGCGGAGTGCGCCGACAAATAATCCGCCACCGCTTCCTGCACGGGATGCGCGTTAGGGTTTTCTACCGGCGCGTAACCGGCGCCGTAACCGCCCGCGTTGCCGAGCGCGGCGCGGACGGCGTGATGAGCGCCGCCGAGTAAAATTTGTTCGTTCTCAAAGCGGATGACTTCTTTGGTCGGGTGCGCGTTGACATCGACTTTGGCGGGGTCAATCGTGAAATCCAACACCGCGAACGGGTAGCGGCGCGGCGGCAAATTGCCGGCGAAAGCGTCCGCCAAAGCCCGCGCCAAACCGGCGTGCTTAAACCAGCGGCGGTTGAGAAAAGTGTAAATCGTTCTGGCGTTGGGGCGGCTCTCCGGCGGCGCGGCGACGAAACCGGCAATCGTCAAACCGTGGTCGGCGTAAGCGACGGGCAACAGCGGCAAATTGCCGAAGAGCGCGACGAGACGGGCGCGCGCGTCCGGCGCGGCGGGTAGTTGCAACGTGCGGTTGCCGTGGTTTTCGAGCGTGAAGCCGACGGCGGGATAGGCGAGCGCGAGGCGCGTCAACGTTTCGCTGATGAGCGCGGTTTCGGCGGACGGCGATTTCATAAATTTCCGCCGCGCCGGCGTGTTGAAAAATAATCGGCGGACTTCGACGATGGTCCCGCGCCGCGGCGGCGCCGGTCGGAGCGGTTCGCGCTTGCCGCCCGCGACGGTCAGGGCGCGGGACTCGGCGCTCGCCGTCGTGCCGCTGACTATGGTCAATTGCGCGACGGCGCCGATGGACGGCAACGCCTCGCCGCGAAAGCCCATCGTCGTAACGTGAAAAATATCGTCCACGTCGCGGATTTTGCTGGTCGCGTGGCGCTCGACGCAAAGCGCCAAATTGTCCGCGTCCATCCCCGCGCCGTCGTCGGCGACGCGGATTAAATCCTGCCCGCCGTTCGCGATTTCGACGCGGATATTTTGCGCGCCGGCGTCGAGCGCGTTTTCGACCAGTTCCTTGACGACGGACGCGGGACGCTCAATCACCTCGCCGGCGGCGATTTTGTTCTGCACCACTTCCGGCAAAATGTTGATTTTTGGGGACACCGGTTTTTCCTTCGATTAAAAATTAAAAATTGTGGAGTTTGATTGATAAATTCGTAGATGTGCGCGAAGCGAATCTTTGACGGTAAAATTCCGACAGTCGCGCTGACAGCGCAAAACCTATTAGCCCAGGGTAAGCGGCGATGCTCTATCAGCCGCGCCACCCTGGGTAGCGGTTGATTGATAAATCAATCCGACAGTCCCGCCGCGCGGTTGGCGGCGGCAAACGCCGCCTTCGGCGGCGAGAGCGGTTCGCCAAAACGCGGCGAACCGTCCAATTTCGGTTGGTTGCTCCGCAACCTCTAACCCAGGGTGGCGCGACGATAGAGCGTGTCGCTTACCCTGGGCTGATATATTGCGCCCTTGCAGGGCGACTGTCGGAGTTTTGATTATCAAAGATTCGCTGCGCGCTATCTAAACTCTCACCTCTCAACTCTGCTCTTTCACTGCCACACCTTCACCACGTTCGCGCCGGTGTAGTAATACTGCAAAATTTGGCGGTAGTTATATTGCCGGTTCGCCAGCGCCGCCGCGCCGTATTGGCACAAGCCGACCCCGTGTCCCGCGCCCAGCCCCGCGAATTTCACCGCCGCGTCGATGTGCGTGGCGACTAAAAAACTGCTCTCGATTTGTCCGCGTTCCGCGCCGACCGCCAAGCGGAAATCGTTAAACGGCAACACCCGCTCGACGCCGTTTTCATTAAACAATCGCGCGAAATAAGCGCGCGCCGGTTGGGCGCCGAGCGGTCGCTGATTTTCGTCCAACAATTCCAGACGCAACAACCGCCCGTTGCTCAATTTTTTCGCCGCCAATTTCGCCGAAATTTCCTCGCGGCTGTAGGTTTTTTCCCACGCCCGCGGCGACGGATAAAAACATTTCACGCCGCCGCGAAGCGCCGTCGCGCTCGCGCCGAAGACCTCTTTGCCGTTCGCGGTGGCGCCGCCGCATTGACTATGAAAATAAGTCGGGAACAAAGAATTGCCCTCGGTAACGATTTCGCCGCGCGTGGTTTGCGCCGCCAAACGCGCGCGCGCGTCGTGATTTTGCGGTTGCCACATTTGACTGCGCGTGTCGCGCTCGACATCGTAATCCTTGCCGCCGCGCGTTTTAATTTGATACAAAGCGAACGTCCGCGCCGCGACGGCTTGGGTTTTCAGCGCCTCCGGCGACCATTCAAGCGGCATTTCGCCCGCGATGACGCCGACCAAATAATCCTCAAGCGGCAACGTGATGACGGCTTGCACGCGCCCGCTCGCGTCGCGCGAAAACGTGAACGCGCCGGGAAATTCGCGCTCGACGATTTTCCCGCGCTCGTCATAGCGGACGCGCAACGGCGCGGCGGTCCGCGGCGTAACCGTAACGGCGCGGTAAATATCTTTGCCGACTTTGACGCCGCCCGCCGTCGCCGACACGCCAATCGCCACGGCGGCGGCGCCCTCTCCGCTCTGCGTCGCGCCGTCCAAAGTTACGACGGACAGCGCATACGCGCCGCCGACAATCAGCGTCAGCGGCTCGGTCGTCGTCAGGCAACGGACGCGAATGGACGGCTCCTGCCCGCGCAACCGTTCGGGATAAACCGGCGTCGTCTTTGCCGCCGCCGGCAACGGCGCGGGCAACTGCCGCCGGCAACCGAGAAACAGCGCCGCCGCCGCCAACGCGAGAATGAATAGACGGAAAAAGATTTTCATATTGGATACCTCATCTCAGAGTTGAGAGTTTAGAGTTGAGAGTTTAGCGGCGGATTTATTTTTAATAATGCGCGAAGCGCAACCCTCAACTAAACTCTCAACTCTAAACTCTGAACTCTCAACTCTCATTTCCCAGCCGCGCCAACAATTCGGCGTGAACCGCCTCGCGCGGCGCGGCGGCGTTAAGGACAATTTTTTGCGGCGCGGGCAGTTCGCCGATAATTTGCAAATAGCGGCGGCGGACGCGCTCCAAATAATCGACGCCGCGGCGCTCGATGCGGTCGAGCGCGCCCGGCAAGCGCGTCATCGCGACGCTCGCCGGCAAGTCCAATAAAATCGTTAAATCCGGTCGCAAACCGCCCGCCGCCGCGACGACGAGAGAGGCGAAAGATGCGCCGTCGCCCGCCTCGCCCTGATAGGCGAGCGTTGACCAATAAAAACGGTCGCAAATGACGGTTTCGTCGCGCGCCAGCGCGGGCAAAATGATTTCGGCGAGCATTTGCGCGCGCGCGGCGCAATACAGTAACGTTTCCGCCATCGGCGCGATGGGCGTGTCGGCGGGCGTGAGCAACAGTTCGCGGATGCGACCGCTTAACGCCGTGCTTCCGGGGTCGCGCGCGACCGTAACCGCGCGTCCGCGCCGTTCGTAAAATTCCCGCGCCGCCGGCAGGATGGAGGACTTGCCCGAACCGTCGATGCCTTCGAGGACGATGAACATAGTTTTCAATTAACAATTGACAATGAAAAATTAACAATTGTGAGGAGTTAGACCTGTTTCTTTTTCTTCGAGGCGCGGAAAAAACGAATCCGCCGATTAGGGATGCTCTATTCAATTGCCACGCGCTTTAGCGCGTGGTTAGCGCTCCCGCTAAAATGGGCTTTAGCCCAAACCATAATTTGGCTAAAGCCGATGAAAGGCGACCGCATTTTATTTTGGGCTAAAGCCCTTGCTTTTTCGACCGCCTACCACGCCCTAAAGGGCGTGGCAATTGAATAGAGCCGCCGCGTTTGAAAAACTCCATTCGTAATTCGTAATTTTTAATTTTTAATTGCTCTTTCACTGCCCACCGCTCACTCTTCTCTGCCGGCGGGCGAAAAGTTCTTCGGCGTTTTCGCGCCAATTGTGGTCGGGCGGCGCGTTGTCGAGATATTTTTGCAAGTGATACCAAAACCGTTCTTTGTTGTTCGCCGAGGTGGTTTGGTCGAACAAAATGATATGGGCGATTTGCAGGTGCGCCTCGTAATTATTCGGGTCGAGCCGCACGGCTTGGGTCAGTTCGTCGAGCGCGCGTTCGCTCTGATTTTCGTGCCGGTAAATCATTCCCAGCCAATAGTGCGCGGCGGCGTTTTGCGGGTCGGCTTGCAGGACTTCGCGGAGCGTTACCGACGCCAGCGTGAACATTTGTTTTTCATACTGGCACAAGCCGATGTAAAAAATCGCCGGCGTGTAGTCGCGGCGCGATTCGCGGGCTTGGCGGAAATAATCCAGCGCCAAATTGAGGTTGCGGTCGTCCGGCGCGTGAAAGTAATAGCGCCCCCAATTGAACGCGGTCAGATAGTTGTTGCGGTCGAGGCGGTAGGCGGTTTCGAGTTTGTTTTTCGCTTCGGGAAATTTGCCGAGATACATCAGCGACTGTCCCCACAACAGCCACGCTTTCGCCGAATGGGGCGCGATGATGGTGGCTTGTTCGGCGAACTGCGCCGCCGGCGCGTAACTGGCTTGCTCGGCGTAAGTCAGCCCGCACCAGTAATAACATTCGGAATTGTTCGGCGCGAGTTGCTTGGCGCTGTTGAAGCGCGCGAGCGCCCGCGCGTTGTCGCCGCGCCGCAACAGTTGCGCGCCTTCGACGAGAAATTGCTGACTCTTGCGCCAGTCGTCCGCGCCGTATTCCGCCGCGCCCGCGCCGCCGCCGAGCAGTAAAAGAACGACCAACCAACGCATATTTTTACCCCTTTTATTTTTAGCGCGTTTGCAATTAAAAACTCGACTTACGCATTCAGCAAATAAGACGCGAATTTTTACGAATAAAAAAAGAGATTTTTTTGTCCACGAATTACACGAATTACACGAAATAAAGAGCCGGAAAACGGACAAAAAAAAATTTGGAAAGCCCACTAACCTTCGCTTCGCTCGGTTTCGTGTTAATTCGTCTAATTCGTGAAAATTCGTGTTAAGTTCTTTTCGTGTTTATTCGTGGCTTCTCTTTTTTGCGTGTAACGTGAGTTAAAAAGATTAACCCTTAAAAATTTCGGAGTAATTAGTCAAAATGACGCTTCGCGAATTTGCCAATCAAACGCCGCAATT
>JAISJR010000053.1 GCA_031261425.1 Planctomycetota bacterium | reverse complement strand
GTTTTCGGTCATCACTTATTTCGCGATTGAAAAGCCGCTCCGCTTCGGCAAAAGATTTCGACGGGCGAAAACCGTCGGCTTGGTCGCGGCGATGTTGGCGGTGGGAATTTTCGGCTATTGGTTGACCCTAACCGGCGGGGCGAAAATGTGGCAACCGGCTATGAAAAAATATGAAGCGTTGTCTTGGGCGCAATTCGGCTTGAAAAATAGTGGGGATAGATATATCGGTGAACAAAAAAATTTCACCGGCGACTGTGTTTTTAATGATGTCGGCGCGAGCCGCACGGTGGCGGTAATTGGCGACAGTCATGCGGAGGCGATTTATCCGGCGATTGCCAAGGCGTGCGCGGATGAAGGCGTGAATGCCTTGCGACTCAGCGCCGTAGGTATGCTTCCGTTCGCCGGTATTGAGCCGGATATAATGATGTCTTATCTGCAACCGCCTACTATCGCCAGCGCCTTAAATCTGCTCGTCGCCAAACGGGATATAAAAAAAGTATTCGTCGTTACAATGGGGGCATCGTATTTCGTGGGAAATAAGCGCGGCGACGAGTGCTATCGCGAAATGACGGCGGATAAATACCGCTGGCTGTTGCAAGGCACGGTGGATTTGCTGACTGCCGCCGGCAAAGAAGTTTTTATCGTCAGCGAAAATCCGCTGTTACCGTTCAATCCGCGTGATTATCTTTATCGTCACTGTCCGGCATTTATCGCGAAATTTTTACCGCCGAGCAAAGAAATGCCAAGAGTAACGCGAGCGGAAATGTCGGCGTATTTCAAGGATTATTTGGACGTTTTAGCGCAAATCAAAAACGCGACGATTATCAATTCGCTGGATTTATTTTGTCCGAATGACGAGTGCGTGATATTCGATGAGAATGGTTATTTACTGTATAGAGACACCGACCACCTTTCCCGCGCCGGCGCCGAGTATCAAGTTCGCAAACAGTTGGCAAAGTATTTGGAATTTCCGGCGGGGGAATAAGAGCGGATTATCAGTCAGGTCAAATAAAAAAGCGGGACGCTTTTCGCGTCCCGCTTTTTATGCGCTTAAAACTCGACGCAATTTGGCTTATTCCGCCACCTCCGTCCCCGTTTCCACGACTTCGGCGGTTACGCCCTCTTCGGTAGGCGCTTCCGCCGCCGGAGATTCCACGTCCGGTTTCACTGCCGCTTTCGGCGCAACTTCTTCTTTCGCCGGTTTCGTTTCTTTTGCCGGCGTCTCTTTCACGTCCGCTTTTTTCACGTCCGTTTTCGGCGCGGCGGCGTCAAGATATTCGGCGCGGGCTTTGGCGATTTCCGCCTGCACTTCGCTTTCGAGGACTTTTTTCTTGACGCATTCCGTTACTTCTTTGTAGGTGCAAACCGGCACTTTCTTTTTGACGGTTTTGGTCAGCGTTACCGGCACTTTTTCGCAGACGGTTTTCGTCGCGTCCACGTCGCGCAACACTCTAACTTTGACTTTGACTTGCGTCGGCTCCCACACACATTCCGTAACCTTGCGGACTTCTTCTTTGATTTCCGGGACGCTGGTGCGGACTTTGCACGGCACGGTTTCCCAAACCTTTTCGTAAGTCGTTATCGGCACGGTTTTCTTCTGCTTGACGGCGATTTTTTCCAACTTGCCGGTTTCGGGATTGCAGACCTTCTCGTAGCCGGTGATTTCTTCGACTTCTTGGTCAACGACTTTGCGGACGGTCTTGCAGACCCGGCGCTCAATCGTTTCTTCTTTGGTGTTCAGCACGCAGACCTTGAAAGTTTTCTCGACTTCTTTCTGCACCGGTTGTTCGACGGTGATTTCCTGTTCTTCCCAGAACGGTTTTTTCACTTTATACGGCACCTCTTTTTGCACCGTTTGGTAAGCGGTGTAAGGCACTTCTTCGCAGACGATTTTGTAACCGCGTTCCGGCACCAATTTTTTGACCGGCACTTTAATCGTTACGTAGCGCGGCGCCGGCGCTTTTTGGCACGGATTGCATTCGTTCGCGACCTTCGCGACCTTTTGGCACGGCGTTTCTTTGGCTTTGCACGGCGCACATTCGCCGCAACGCGGTTCCGCTTTTGGCTGACGACCGCAGTCGTCGCTCGCGAACGCCGGCATTGCCGCCAACACCGCCGCCGCCAATCCCCAAGTCCACTTCATCGCTCTTCCTCCATAAAAAGAAAAAAATGACCGACAGTTATCCCCCTGCAACCGCAATTAGACCCCGACGCGGAAATTTACCAGAGTGAACCCGTCAATTTTCGCCAGAAAAACGGCGAAAAACGACGATTGCCGCCGGCGGATTTTGACATCGCCGACCATTTATCTATTACCGGCGCGGGGGAATTCGTTTTAGTTTTTTTTTCGATTTGGTTTGACATTAGAGTTTAGAGTTGAGAGTTGAGAGTTTAGTATTGGAGTTTTATTTTTAAGACGCGCGAAGCGCAACCACTGCTCAACTCTCAACTCTAAACTCTAAACTCTAAATTTCGCGAGCGCTTCGGCGATGGTCGGGTGCGGGAAAATCACTTCGTTTAGCCGGTCGGCGGGAATTTGCCACGTCATCATCATCGCCAACGAATGAATCCATTCGCCGCCGTTGCCGCCCAAAATATGCGCCCCTAAAATTTGCCGCGTGTCCGGCGCGAGCAGAATTTTCAACACGCCCGTTTCGTCGGGAAATTCAATCGCGTAACGTCCCGCGACCGCGAGCGGCGTCGTGATTTTTTGATACGGCGTCGCTTTCAGTTGCTCCTCGGTCGCGCCGACCATCGCGACTTCCGGCGTGGTATAAACCGCCGCCGGCATCGCGTCGTAACGCATTTTGGCGTCGCCGCCGAACATATTTTCCACCGCGATTAACCCCTCGCGCGTCGCCGCGTGCGCCAATAAACACCGCCCCGTAACGTCGCCGCACGCCCAAATGCCGGCGACGTTGGTCTGTCCGGCGGCGTCGGTTTTGACGCCGCGCCGGTCGTAGGCGACGCCGGCTTCGTCCAACCCCAAACCGGCGACGCGGGGCGTTCGTCCCAACGCCGCGAGGACGCTCGCCGCTTCGACCGTGTGGAGACCGTCGGCGTTGGCGAACGTGATTTTTCGCGTGTCGCCGCCGGCTTCGATTTTTTCGACTTTACTTTCAAGGTAAAAATTGATGCCGGATTTTTTCAGCGCCAATAACAGCCGTTTGGCGATTTCGCCGTCGAGCGTGCCGCCGATTTGTTTGGTCATTTCGATAATCGTTACCGGCACGCCGACCGCGTGAAAAAACGACGCCAATTCCAAGCCAATCACGCCGCCGCCCAACACGGCAAGCGAGGCGGGCAGGGCGGGCAAATTCAGCGCTTCGGCGCTGTCGATGGTCAGGTCGAGACCGGCGAGCGGCGGACGCGCCGGTTGCCCGCCGGCGGCGATTAAAATGTTCGCGGTCGCCAACGTTTGCCCGTTCGCCTCCACTCGATTCGGCGCGACGATTTTGGCGCGGGCGTTGACCGTTTCGACGCGCGCTTTTTTCAGCATTGCCGCGATGCCGGCGGTCAGTTGCGCGACGATTTGTTTTTGGCGCGTTTGCAACGCGGCGAAATCCAGAGCGACCGCGCCGGTCAACTCCGGCGTTTTTTTCAGCGCGGCAAGCAGATGCGCGGTTTTCAGCCACGTCTTGGTCGGAATACAACCGACGCGCAAACACGTCCCGCCGAGCGTTTGCTCTTCAATCAGCAACACTTTTTTGCCCAGCGCGCCGGCGCGCGCCGCGGCTTCATAGCCCCCCGGTCCGCCGCCGATAACGATGAGGTCATACATTGGTTTCTCCTTTTATTTGGTCTGCGCGGTAGTTGCCGCAAATTTTAACGGCGAACCGTCCGATAATACACGGAAAAGAATCTTTATCCGTAATTTTGCCGGTGTCCCCAATGAATAACAACGATGAAACCGCGAGCGCCGCCGGCATCGCCGTGTGGCGGACGATTTTTATGGCGAGCGTCTTCACGCTGGCGGCGCTCGGCGTGGTGCTGGTTTATTCCGCGAGTTGCGTCCGCGCCGCCGCCGCCGGCGTTGATTCGATTTTTTTGCAACGCCAATTGCTGTGGCTCGTTTTGGGCGTCGGCGGCTACGCGGTCGCGTCGCGGATTGACTGGGCGCGGCGCGGGCGCTGGATTGGCGCGTTGTTTTTATTGACGCTGTTGCTACTCGTCGCGGTGCGGATTCCGGGCGTCGGGGCGAAAGTCAACGGCGCGTATCGCTGGTTGCGGTTAGGCGGTTTCAATATGCAACCGTCGGAGTTGGCGAAATTCGCCGCCGTGCTGGCTTTGTCCGCCTTTTTGTCGCGCTTTCCCGCGAAATTGCCGTTTTGGCGCGGTTTTTTACCGGCGGGATTGATGGTCGGCGTCGTCGCCGGTCTGGTGGTTATCGAGCCGGATGTCGGCACGGCGGCGCTCATCGGCGCCGTCGCCGGTTCGATGTTGGTGGTCGGCGGGGCGCGGTGGTGGCAAATCGCGCTGATTTTCGGCGGCGCGGCGTGCGGCGCGGCGTGGTTCGGCGTGCATAAATTCGACTACATCTTAAAGCGCGTCGAAGCGTGGCAAACCAATTCGATTGAAGGCGCGGGCTATCAAATTCATATGAGCAAAGTCGCGCTCGGCAGCGGCGGCGTTACCGGTCTGGGGTTGGGCGAGGGACCCGCCAAACTCTTTTATTTGCCCGAAGCGCACACCGATTTTATTTTCGCGATTGCCGGACAGGAACTCGGTCTTATCGGTTGCCTGACCATCGTCGTCGCGTTCGGCGCGCTCGTCGTCGCCGGCATTAAATTGCTCCGCCGCGCCCGCGACAAATTTTCCGGCTTATTGATTTACGGCGCGGTGATGATGCTCGGTTTGCAAGCCGCGTTTAATTTGGCGGTGGTAACGGCGTCTATTCCGCCGAAAGGCATTTCCCTGCCGTTTGTCAGTTTCGGCGGTAGCGGTTTGTTTGTCGCGCTCACGACCGCCGGCGCGGTGTTGAGCGTCAGCCGTCCGCCGCGCCGCGCGAAAATGCCCGACGCCGTGCTGGTGTATGTCTGCGGCGGCGCGGAGCGATGTAATTCACAATTTACAATTAACAATTAACAATTTAGTAGGAGTCGATTATCAAAAATCGCGCTTCGCGAATCTGAAAAATCAAACTCCTCAATTGTTAATTGTGAATTGTTAATTGTTAATTATTTCTTGAAACGATTTCCCTCATCGCGGTAAGTGAGCGGTGGAAACGGCGCGGGTTGCCCGCGCGCGCTTCCGGCGGGCGTCATTTTTAACCGAATAATTGGCGGGCGCGCCGTATTTCGCTAATGCGGTTTCATTTATTTTGCCGATAGAGAGAGACAAATAGACGTGTTCTCTTCACGGCGAACATAAGGGGAGGTTATAGTGCGACATTTTCGTGCGAGTATTTTGGCTCTGCTCACGTGCGGCGCGGCTTGGTCTTCGGCGGACGACCGTCAGGCGCCCGCCGCGACCGAACCGATGCGTATTTGGTCCGTGCCGGCGGAACCGTTAGAAGCGGGACGCGCGGCGTCGGGACGCGCAACGTCGGGACGCGCAACGTCAAGCGGCGCGGTCGTGGACAACGACATCGCGTTTATGGCGGCGCCGGCGCGGGACTGGGCGGCGTTTGCCCCGACCGACGAGCCGTCCGTCGCCCCAGCGCCGCTCGCGGTCATCGGCGACAGTAGCGCGGGCGGCGCCGTCTTGCCGCCGGAATTGCCGACCGACGTCCCGACCGCCGCCGACGCTCCGACCGAAGACGATACCGACGACGACGCGGACGCGACCGCCGCCGCCGATTGGCGCGCCGCGTTGCTCGCCGAGGAAAACGCCGCCGCCGATATTGCCAATGCCGCCGAAACCGCATTGCCGGCGACGCTCGACGCGGCGGACGCGCAAGTGTCCGCTTTGCTCGAAAATTTACTTTCCGTGCCGCCGGCGGAGGGCGAAGGGGCGGTGGCGGAAGTGGCGTTGGCGAATGAGGAAACGGCGATTGAGCGTTTGACTAATCAGGAACGGATTCGCCGGCAAGCGCTGGCGGTGGAAGCCGAACATTATACCGAGCAAGGGCGGCGGTTGTTTGTCGCCGGACAATACGAGGCGGCGTTGGAATTTTTTGACCGCGCCTTGGTCGCCGCGCCGGATGCAAAAGACGCGCTCGACTATCGCTCGCGGGCGCGGCAACTCGCCGGTCGTCCCGACGGCGACGAAAATGCGGCGGCGGTGCGCGACATCGTGCGTTTGTCGGAAGCGCGGCTGAAAGAGCGCGAACTCCGCCTGAACAACGGTTTGGAACGCGCCTCGGAGGCGTATTTGCGGACGCTCTCGCCGGACGCGGCGCGGCGCGAAATGCCGCGCGGCGAGCAGATTGAATTGAGTTTGTTAGACCTCGACGCGGCGGAGCAAAGTTTGCAGGCGGTGCGCTTGTTGCTGAAAGGCAGCGGTTTGCCGCCGGCGATGGAGCGGACGCTGGAATTGCGCGCCAAGGCGCTCAACGTGCAAATCGGCAACGAGCGGCAAAAACTGACCGCCGAGCGCGCGTTGCGCGACCGCGATTTGGCGCAAAAAGCCGTGCAAAACGACCGCGTCAAAGTCAACGCCGAAAACGCGCGGGAAGTCAACGCGATTCTGACGGCGGCGGATTATCACTTGGGGCGCAAAGAATACGACGCGGCGATGGAGTTAATCGAAAAAGCGCTGGCGCTCGACCCGCGCCATAAAGGCGCCGCCGCGTTGCGCGAGCGGGCGCGGACGCTCAGTTATTACGAAAAAAACGCGGAAATCGCGCAGGACAACAAAGACAGCATCAGCAATTGGTCGCTCGACGTGCAAGACGCCTACATTATGGACTCGCGCAAACTCGTAACCTATCCGCAGGACTGGGACCGGATTCGCGAGCGCGCCAAGCGGGTGCGGCGGGTTTCGACGGTCAGCGACGACGAGCAAAAAACGCTCAACCGGTTGGTCGCGGTCGTCGGCGATTTCGACTACTTTGAGCAACCGTTGCTGATGGCGATGAAGGATTTTGAGCAACGCGCGCAGGTAACGATTTCCTTGGCGAGCGGCATTGACGGCGAAGACACGATTAAAACCGCGCGGCTGGCGGGCGTGTCGATGAAAGCGGCGTTTGACCAAATTCTCGAAGACCTCGGCTTGGTCTATAAATATGAGGACGAGGCGTTGGTGGTCAGCCGCAAAGGCGCGGAAATCGGCGCGTCGGTAATGCGCATTTATCCGGTGGCGGACATTGTTACGCGCACCACGCCGTTCAGCGTCGCCAAACGGATGATTCCGGCGATTGCGGAAAATCGGGAAGATAGTAGCGGTTCCAGCGATGAAAATTACAAAAGTTTTGTCGGCGGTTTCGTGAACAACGACGACGACGATGACGACGACGACGAAAAAAAGAAGGAATGGAACGGCGAGGATTTCAATTTAGTCGAGCAGATTAAGGCGAGCATCGGCGGCATCGAAGCGTGGAACAGCCCCAACGGGATTATGCGCTGGGAAGATAATCTCGTGGTCTATAACGTGCCGGAAATTCAGGCGGCGGTCGAGAAATTCTTGGACGAATGGCGGGCGGCGACGCGGCAACAGGTGTTTGTCGAAGGGAAATTCTTGGACATTAACGACAGTTTCAGCGAAAAATTCGGCATCGACTGGAATCAAACGAACGGCGGCGGGAGCGGTAGTAACTACAAAACCAATATTCAATTCGGTTCCGGCGGTTCCGGCACCGTCAACGCGGTGTTGCAAAACGCCGGCGATATAACGAACAACGCGATTGGTTTTCTGAGCAACATCGGGCTGAACTCGTTGCGCCTGAATTTGACGCTGAACGCGATGCAAAAAATGCAAAAAGGGTCGGTGTTGCATAATCCGAAATTGTTGGTAACCAACGGACAGGTGGCGTATTGCCAAATCGTGCGGGAAAGACGCTATATGAAAAGTTGGGATGTCAATGACTACGCGATTACGCCGGTGATTGACAGCGTGATGAGCGGCGTAACCTGGGAAGTGCGTCCGGTGATTAGTTTCGACCGCAAATATATCACGGTGCGCGTGCGCCCGGAAATGGCGGAAGAGGTAACGGCGAGCGATATTAACTCGTTAGGGCTTACCGATAGCGGCGTCCGCAACCGGTTGACCAAATATGTTAGCGGCGGCGATTCGAAGGCGACCGAGCCGGACGGCATCAACACGTTTCGGACGATAGTAACGCGCACGACGCAAAACGGTGCTTCCGGCGCCTCGACTACCGGCGACACTTCGTATCTCGTTACGGTTTCGCATCCGACGGTGAAAATCGCCGAATTTTGGACGAACGCGGTGGTGCCGGACGGCGGCACGGTGTTGGTCGGCGGGCAATTGATGGACAAAACCGGCGACGGCGTAACCGGCGTGCCGGTGTTGTCGAACGTGCCGGTCATCGGTCGCCTCGCCCGCACCGACAGCAAAAACAAGGACTCGACCAACCGCGTGATTATGCTGTCGGCGAAAATTGTGGACTTGGAGGATTAGCGGTAGAAGAGATTTTTTTGTCCACGAATTACACGAATTACACGAAAAGGAATTAACACGAATTTTCACGAATTAAACCAATTAACACGAATAAAAAAAAAGAACTTGTCCACGAATTACACGAATTACACGAAAAGAAATTAACACGAATTTTTTTGTCCGTTTTCAATCTTTTTAACTTCGTGTAATTCGTGTGATTCGTGGATAAAAGAAACCTCTCTTTTTTATTCATAGTTACGCTCTATGTTTTAATACTTTCGTGTAATTCGTGTAATTCGTGGATAAAAGAAATCTCTCTTTTTTATTCGTAGTTCGTGTAATTCATGGACAAAGACCTTTTGGGCGCGTAGTTTGAGTGAATAATTGTGGACTTACTCTATAAAGACGAATCTTACAAAGTCGTTGGCGCGGCGATGGCGGTGCATCAGGAATTGGGGGCTGGCTTTTTAGAGGCGGTCTATCAAGAAGCGTTGGAAAAAGAATTTATTAGCCGAAACATACCGTATCAAAGAGAAGTAGCGCTACCGATTTATTACAAAGGCAAATTGCTGACCAAATCTTACGTCGCCGATTTCATCGGTTACGGAAAAATCGTGATTGAGTTAAAGGCGGTAACGGCGTTAAAGGATGAGCATCAGGCGCAAATACTAAATTACCTTAAAGCCACTAATTTCTCTCTCGGTTTGTTATTCAATTTTGGCGCTAAAAGTTTAGAACAGAAACGCATCGTCCGCTAATTTCTTAATGTTTTTTTTTGTTCTTTTTCGTGTAATTCGTGTAATTCGTGGACAAAAAAAATTAGAAGGTCTCTATCCACGAATTACACTAATTACACGAATTAAAGAGTATTAAAACACAGGGCGCAACGATGATTGTTTTATTCGTCTTCCCGGTATTCGCTTTTGATGTTCTTGTTCTTTTCGTGTAATTCGTGGACAAAAAAATATTTACTAATTTCTTAATTGTTTTTTGCTCTTTTAATTCGTGTAATTCGTGTAATTCGTGGACAAAAATATTTACTAATTTCTTAATTGTTTTTTGCTCTTTTAATTCGTGTAATTCGTGGATAAAAAAATAATTACCCCCTGATTTGTGTTAATTCGTGGACAAAATATTTACCTAGGAGACCTAAATGCGTTCTCTCAGATGGTTATCGCTCGCGGCGTTCGCGGCGGCGCTGACTTTGCCGGCGGTCGCCGCCGAAACGTTGGACGACATCGCCGAGCGTGAAATCGAGCGGGCGCAACTGCTGTCCGCCGAGCGCGACCTGCGCGCCGCCGAATACGTCCGGTTAGGCAACGAATTTCTGCAGGCGCGGCAGTATCGCGCCGCCGCCGAGCAATTTATGCTGGCGCTCGGCGTGGACCCGAATTCGACCGCCGCCCGCGACGGTCGGCGGGAGGCGTTGCGTTATCTTGAAGTCCAAAGCGGCGCGGAAAACGGGAGCGCCGACCGGCTCGTCACGCAGGCGAAAGTGCGCGAAGAATACAATTTGGCGGAAATCAATCAGTTCCTGACCAAAGCCCGCGACGCTTATCAAAACGCGACCGCCGAAGTCGCGACCGTCAACGCCAAGCAACAGGCGCTGGTGTTGTCCGACCGCTTGCGGGCGCTCGACGACGCGGAAGCGTTCGCGCATCGCGCCGGTTTGCGGTTGCAGGGCGTGGCGAGCGACGCGCAGGTAATCGCGTGGCGCGAAGAAATCGCCGCTTTGCGCGGCAACGTTAAACAAATCCGGCAACAATACGCGGCGGCGCTGACGGAACTGCAACGCGCGCAAGCGGCGGCGGATGTCAGAGCGGAAAAGACGCAAATCAATCAAATTGCCGCCGCGCGCCACGCCGCGATGCTGGCGCAGGCGCAGGACTACGCGCAACGGCTTGATTACCCGCCGGCGTTGGAAATTTTAGACGAGTTGTTGGCGGAAAATCCGGGCGACGACGAGGCGCGGGAATTGCGCGAAAAAATTCGCGGCGAGAAAATCGCCCACCGGTTTAACACGGTGGAGGATTTGCGCCGCGACCGCCGCGTGGCGATGTTGCAAAAATTGGACGAGGACGCGATTGCCAACGTTTCCGCCGGCAGTCCGATTCGCTATCCGAAGGACTGGAACGCGCTCATCGCGAAGAAAAACGTCAAGCGCAAAATCAGCGCCAACGACGACCTCGCGGCGCCGAAAAAGGAAACGTTGCGGAAGTTGGAAGAATCCTACGTCGGGTTTGAATTTTCCGACGCGCCGCTCGTCGAAGTGGTGCTCGACAACATTCGGGCGCGCACGGGGTTGAACATCAACGCCGCCGCGATTCCCGAAGAAAAAGCCGAAAAGGAAATCAACCTGACCCCGCACGAAATGCGCCTCAGCAACATCATCAAACACGTGTTGCGGCAGGTCAATTCGGCGAACGAAAACGACGACGCCAATATCGTGTATGTCGTCAACGACCAGGGCATCATCAATTTTCTGCCCCGCAGTTTGCTGAAAAAAGACGAAGCGGTGGCGACGAAGGTCTATGACATCAACGATTTGGTGGTGGCGGCGTCCGACGCCCAACGGATGCCGGCGTCGCTCGCCGCCTCGAAAAAAGAGGCGTATAAAGACCCGGACGCCGACAACGAATCCACGCCGATTGACGACATTGTGCGGCAGACCCTGCCGCTCGACTTTATGGAGGAAATCAATCCGGGCGGCGTTAAATATGACGACGGCGCGAAGAAGTTGATTGTCAAAGGCACGGCGGAGCAACAGGCGCGGGTGGCGGAATTGTTGGGACGGTTGCGCGAAATCCAAACCACGCAGGTCTCGGTTTCGGCGCATTATTTGCAGATTAACGACGATTTCTGGGAGCAGTTCAAGTCCGATTTCTATAATTTCGCCGAGAGCGGGAGCGCCTTGACGAATAGCATCCTTTCGCCCTTTGATAACGGGAGCAATTTGCCGGATTCGTATAACCGTAGCCACAACGCCAACGACAATGTCCGCGCTTCCCTTTACAACGGCGATATAACCGGTTTTACCAACGTTTTTGGCGCCGGCAACACCAACTTGAACGACCGCGGTTTGCGGATGGGATTTCAGGAACGCGGGATTTTGGGGGATTTGCAGGCGAACTGGTTTTTGCAAATGGTGCGGCAGAGCGAGCGCAACGACGAACTTTTCGCGCCGCATTTGGTGGTGTTTAATAATCGTTACGGTTGGATTCGGTTTTTGACGCAAATTCCGTTCATCAGCACCTGGGAAACCGACGACTCGGGCAATAACAGCGGCGCGATGAAGCCGGTGTTCTCGACCTTTGACCAAGGGTGTTCGTTGGAAGTGGAGCCGAATATCAGCCCCGACCGCAAATATGTTACGGTGCGTCTGTCGCCGCAAATCAGAAAATTACAGGACTTGCCGCAGGCGAGTATTCGTCGGGAGGCGGTAACCGGTGGCGGCGGTGTCACGCCTACGCAGGGGGCGGATTATCCGGTCGATTTGCCGGTCGTGATGCAGTTTAGCACGGGGACGTATGCGACGGTGCCGGACGGCGGGTCAATTGTGATTAGCGGGTTGTCGTCGAACGTGGACGGCGAAGGACGGCAAGGCACGCCGGTGCTGATGGATTTGCCTATCATCGGCAACGCTTTCTCCAACCGCTTTTACCAAAAAAATAAAATGTCCTACACCTGCTTGGTCAGCGCGAAAATCATCATTTTAAGCGACGAAGAAGCCGCGCAAACGGGGCAGAATTAACGGGCAACGCGGCGAAATGATACCTTGCGCCGCGCCGCCGCCGCGATTAGAATGAGGTCAAAAAGTGATAAAGCGCATCGCCGATATGACGGAAAAGATGACGGTCGCCGGTTTAGCCGTCGGTATGTTTCAGGACAATAGTTACGGCATTGTTGTCGGGCTGTTTTTTCTGACAATTTGCCTTTATTTAACCGCCGTAACCGGAAAAGAGGAGGGACGAAAATGAGTCATCAAAACTGGCTGTGGACGGCTTATGCGTTAATTGGGTTAGGACTGTTTATTTACGGGATGATTTTAGTTAAACGCGAAGAAAAAAAAGAAAAAGAAACGAAATCGACTTAACAAAGAGGGACAAAAATGAGTCATCAAAACTGGCTGTGGACGGTCTATGGGTTGATTATGTTAGGATTGTTTATTTACGGAATGATTTTAATTAAGCGCGAAGAAAAAAAAGAAAAAGAAACGAAATCGACTTAACTTAAAACGGGCGACCGCGCGGTCGCCCGTTTGGTATTGGCGGGCGCGCCCTTCCCCGCTACAATGGTCTCTCGCCGCCCGCGCGTCCCGCGCTACAATACGCTCGTTTTGTCCCCTCTCTTGAAGAAAAAATGTCTCCCACCGAAACTGTGGTCGTTCTCGACTTCGGCAGTCAATACGCGCAACTCATCGCCCGCCGCGTCCGCGAGCAACACGTCTTCGCGCGGATTTTGCCTTATTCGGCGCCGCTCGCCGACATCCGCGCGCTTAACCCCGTCGGCATCATTCTCTCCGGCGGTCCCGCCAATGTGTATGCCGACAACGCCCCGCAAGGCGACGCCGGAATTTTCGCGCTCGGCGTCCCGATTCTCGGCATTTGTTACGGTTGCCAATGGCTGTGCGAAGCGCTCGGCGGCGCGGTGCAACGCGCCACTCGCCGCGAATTTGGCGCGGCGACGCTGACGATTACCGCGCCCGACGAATTGTTGCGCGGTTTAGCGACCGCTTCGGGCGGAGGTTTGCCGGTGTGGATGAGCCACGGCGACCAAATCGTCAAACTGCCCGCCGGATTTCAGACGCTCGCTCAAACCGCGACTTGCCCGCACGCGGCGATTGCGCAACCGGAAAAGAAATTTTACGGCGTGCAGTTTCACCCCGAAGTCGCGCATACGCCGTGCGGCAAAGACCTGTTGCGCAACTTTCTTTACCGCATTTGCCGCGTTAAAGGCAATTGGGAAATGCGCTCGTTTGTCGAAGACGCGGTCGCGGCGGCGCGGGAACAAATCGGCGGCGCGAACGTCGTTTTGGCGCTGTCCGGCGGCGTGGACAGCACGGTCGTCGCACTGTTGTTGCAACGCGCCGTCGGCGCGCAACTGCACTGTATTTTTGTCGATAACGGCGGGTTGCGGAAAAACGAATTTGCCAACGTCGTCGAAAATTACCGCCGCGATTTTCAACTCAATTTAATTCCGATTTCGGCGGGCAAAACTTTTCTCGACCGGCTCGCCGGCGTCGCCGACCCGGAAACGAAACGCAAAATCATCGGACACACGTTTATTGATATTTTCACCGAAGAAGCGCGGAAAATTGCCGACTGTAAATTTCTCGCGCAAGGCACGCTCTATCCCGACGTGATTGAATCGGTTTCAGCGCACGGCGGACCGACGGCGGTCATCAAAAGTCATCACAACGTCGGCGGCTTGCCGGAAAAACTTGGTTTTGAATTGGTCGAGCCCCTGCGCTGGCTGTTCAAAGACGAAGTGCGCTCGCTCGGCGCGGAACTCGGAATGCCGGAACCATCCATTTGGCGGCATCCGTTTCCGGGTCCCGGACTCGCGGTGCGGATTGTCGGCGAAGTTACCGCCGCGCGGGTGGCGGTCTTGCAGGAAGCCGATGAAATTGTGATGCAAGAAATTCAGGCGGCGGGCTGGTATCGTAAAGTATGGCAGGCGTTCGCGGTGTTGTTGCCGGTGGCGTCGGTGGGCGTGATGGGCGACGAGCGGACTTATGAAAACACGGTGGCGTTGCGCGTCGTCGATTCGCTCGACGGTATGACGGCGGACTGGTCGCGCTTGCCCTACGATTTATTAGCGAAAATCAGCGGACGAATTATCAACGAAGTGCGCGGCGTGAACCGCGTGGTCTATGATATTTCGAGCAAACCGCCCAGCACGATTGAATGGGAGTGATTTCAATTAACAATTCACAATTAACAATTAACAATTACTGTCGGAGTTATTTTAATGCGCGGAGCGCATCCGTTTAACAATTGTTAATTGTGAATTGTTAATTGTTAATTTGTAATTAAAAAATTGTCCGTTGATTGGCGCGGAATTAAAGAGGAGGAAAAAAACATGCCCGCTCGCAAACTCTACGCCGCGATTGACATCGGCGGCACCAAGGTCTCCGTTTTGTTGGTCGATGAAAATTATCGCGTCGTGGCGCGCGGCAAGAAAAAGACCCGTCCCGAAAAAGGTTTCAACGGCGTGTTGGAGCGCGTTAAAGAGTGCCTCGCCGAAACCGCCGCGACCGCGAAATTGCCGGCGAACGAAGTGCAACTCGCCGGCGTCGCCGTGCCGTCGCCGGTGTTGCCGACCGGCGTCGCGGTCAACGCGGCGAATATGGGTTGGCGCAACGCGCCGGTAACGAAATCGTTGGAGAAATTGCTCGGCGTGCCGGTCGTTACCGAAAACGACGGCAACACCGGCGCTTACGGCGAATACGCGCTCGGCGCCGGCAAAAAAGCGGCGGCGCAACTGCTCATCGGCTTTTTCATCGGCACCGGTTTGGGCGGCGGCATCGTCTATCACGGCGACTTGATGCGCGGCGTGAATTATCAAGCCGCCGAGGTCGGGCATACGATTGTCGAAGTCAACGGGCGGCGGTGCGGTTGCGGCAAGCGCGGTTGTTTGGAGGCGTATGCGTCGAAAACCGGCATGGGGTATTATCTTAAACAGCAAATTCTCTGCGAAAAACGCGCGAGCAAGTTGACCGAATTGTGCGCGGACGGCAATTACGACAACGTGCGGAGCGGGATTTTATTGGCGGCGTATGAGGCGGGCGACGCGGTTACGGTCGAAGCGGTTACCGAAGCGGCGCGATATATGGGCATCGGCATCGGCAATATCATCACGTTGCTCGGACCGGATATGGTCGTGTTGGGCGGTGGCGTGTTCGCGGCGTTAGGCAAAGAAATGTTGCCGATTATCAAAGAAGCGGCGAAAAACGCGACGCATCCGGCGTCCTCGTTTCGCGACACCAAAATCCTGCCGGCGGCGCTCGGCGACGACTCGGTGGCGTTAGGGGCGCTGGCGTATGCGCGCGCGGTTGCGAAACGGTAAAAGCAATTCACAACTCACGTTACGCGCAAAAAAAAAGAGAAGCCACGAATGAACACGAAAAGAACTTAACACGAATTTTCACGAATTAGACGAATTAACACGAATTTTTTGTCCGTTTTTCGGCTCTTTATTTCGTGTAATTCGTGTAATTCGTGGACAAAAAAAATCTCTCTTTTTTATTCGTAAAAATTCGCGGAGCAAAGATAATCAAATTTTACAATTGTTAATTTTTAATTGTTAATTGTTAATTTTCCTCAATTCTCTTCGGAAACCCGTTGCCGTAAGTAATTGAAATTAAAGCGTTAAAATATAGCGCCAAAAAAATTGCAATAAAATGGGTTTTTGTTAAAGTTTTTTCTTGACAGGCGGTCGGCGCTTTTTAAGTTACGCGGTCGCTTCCCCGCCGGATAGCGCACGAGGCGCGAAAAGGGCGGAAGCGGAAAAATCGCCAAAAAGTTGTGAATAAATTTCCACCGAGAAGATGCGCGGACAGGGATGTCGCGGAGCCTGCAGATCGGGAAAGTTTCACCCTCCGTTAGGTTCGTGACCGTTTGACTTGATTGATTCCCCGCGGGGACGCGGCGCGAAGAAAAATCGGTTGAACACGCGATGCTTGACTATCCCACCGAGAATTCCTCTCAAACTAATTCCCTCGTGATTTGTGTGCGCGTGCCACGCCGCATTGTGTTTTGCGTGGTCAAACGGTTAGCGGCGAAGAAGACCCGCAGGGTCTCGACCGATGCGGTCTTGATCATTATCGGTCTCGACCTTGCGGGTCTTGACCTTGCGGGTCTCGACCTTGCTGGTCTCGACCTTGCGGGTCTTCCGACCTTCGCCATTAACTTTCGCTTTCGGTTGATTTGCCGCGGCAACGGCGAATTTTCCGGCGGCGAGGCGTTGCGAAACCTCCCTTTTTGACGAACCCCCGTTTGTCAACGCAACGCCGAATGAAACGCCGGTGAATGGTCAGGCAAGCGTCGGACTTGCCTTTCACCGCTCTTAAATTACGAAGTTAAAAATGATAGAGTGGTTTTCAAAACGCGGCGGCTCTATTCAATTGCCACGCCCTTTAGGGCGTGGTCGGCGGTCTGAAAAAGAAATGGGTTTAGCCCAAATAAACCATTCGGCTAAAGCCGGTCATTTTTTAACGCTATCCACGCCCTAAAGGGCGTGGCAATTGAATAGAGCGTTCGCGGAAAACCGTAATGGTTGGCGCAAAAAAAAGGGCTACTTCGCCAAATAATCGGCGGAAGCAACCCTGTCTGAAATTTGACCCGTCGTTCATTGCGATTGGATAGGTCGCTCGGACAGGTCGCCGGTTGTCATCGCGATTGGATAGGTCGCTCAAACCGGAGGATGTTGCAAAGCCTGAGATCGGGTTCTCAAGACGGGTATAGTTTTCGGACGCGGGCGCCTCGGTCTTTAATGGTTTTTTATTTTTTTTAATAAAATTTTTCGGCGCAGTTAAGAGCAAAAAATTTGTCCACGAATTACACGAATGAAAGAGCGACCGAATTTGGATAAATAAAAATTGGGAAAGCACACTAACTTTCGCTTCGCTCGATTTCGTGCTAATTCGTTAAATTCGTGAAAATTCGTGGATAAGTTCTTTCTATTGAATTTTTATCGCCGTTCGCGAATAGGGATATTCGCTCCGGTCGGGAGACCGGCGGCGTGAGGTCGGGAATACTCAAGGAGGGCTTGCTATGTTTCTCAATTCTACGGGCGGCGGCGGCAACAGCCGCAACGGTTTGGGCGGCTTTAATGTCGGCGTTCTCGGCAATATGCGCTCGCTCGGCTCGTCGCTGGAAAAAACGCTTTACGCCATCAGCACCGGTTACCGCGTCAATCGCGCCGCCGACGACCCGTCCGCGTCGGTCGCCATCGCGCGCGCCGACACCAATCTGAACTCGCTCGGCGTCGCCATCGACAACAATCAACGCTCGTTCAACGAACTGACCGGCGTGGACGGCGCGCAAAAAGGGATTTTGGGCGTTCTGCAAGAAATCCGCAACAACGCGCAAAGATTGAACGGCGAGACAGACCCGACGCTCCGCCAAACGTTGGTCGAAACCGTCGCCGCGCAACTGCAAGCCCTCGACACGCTCGCCCATTCCGTCAGTATGGGCGGCAAAACCGCGCTCAACGGCGCGAGCAAAATCTCGCTCGGCAGCAACGCGGCGCAGGCGCTTGACGCTAAAGGGACGGTCGTCCGCACCGTGCGCGACGACGCTTATTTGAGCATCGCGTTCGATAATAAAAACGCGGCGAGTCAGGCACGGGTCGCGGGCGCTTACCTCGCGCCGACCGCCGGCGCGTCGGCGTTTATGATTACCACGCAGACCGGCACGAAATCGGTGCAACTGTCCGCCGGCGTCAGCGACGGCGACGCGCTCAAACAAATCAATAAAACGCTCGCCGGCATCGGCGCGCGCGCCGAAATTTACACCGACGACGGCGGCGCGAAGCAAATCGCGTTTTACACCGACGGCTACGGCAAGGACTACAACATCGAATATAAAAACATCAGCGACGGCGTGCTGGGCAACGCGGCAAGCAAAGCCGCCGGCGCGACCGGTCAAGTGCGGATTAACGCGGAAAATTACGCGCTGTCCGGCGACTACAACAATTATTCCGCCGAAAACGCCGTTGTTAGCGGCAAAGCGAATTTGGCGTATGACGGCACGACGACGACGGATTTGTCTTTTACCACCGCGAACGGCACGGCGTCATTGGCGAATTTTACGGCGGCGTCCATCCAAGCCGCGATTGAGGCGATTAACAATAATGACGACGTTAAAAAACTCGGCGTTCGCGCGGAATTAGTCGGCGGAGAATTGAAATTTTCGACCGACGAAGCCGGCGTCGGCGCGGCGCTCGAATTTTCCGACAGCGCGGGCGCGTTGTTCGCGAGCCAAATCAAACAGGCGGCGGTTACGGGGCGCGATTATCGCCCCGGCGACGGCTTGCGGGTTAATTATGTCAAGCCGGAAATGACGGCGGCGTTGGTGTTTGATTACGACAAAGTAACGACGGCGCGGTCGGGCGGGGTGGAATATCCGGCGGACGATTTCGCGTTCACGACGCAGGCGCGCGGCGGCGTGAATTTTTACACCGGCGACGGCGCGGGTTTTTATGACAGTATTCGTTACGGTTTCGCGGACTTGACCAGTTCGGGCTTAGGGTTGAGCCAACTGATGAAGGACGGTTCGCTGTCGTTGGACAAACACACGGCGACGGCGCTCAGTTTCATCGACTCGACCATCGCGAAAGTGCAAACGGAATACGGCGCGCTCGGTTCGTTTATGAATTATCAATTAGACCGCACGACGCAGGTGTTGCAGGCGTTGGAGAGTTCGACGGCGGACGGGCGGAGTATTCTGGCGGACGCGGATATGGCGGAAGAAACGCTGAAAGTGGTGCGCTATCAGATATTGCAACAAGCGGGAATGTCGGCGCTGTCGGCGAACGCCAATTACGCGCAAATGGTTACGTCGCTGTTATCGGTCGGCACGAAGTAAGAAAAAGGGAAGAGGGAAGAGGGAAGAGGGAAAAGGGAAAAGATTTTCTTAGGCGAAACTTTTCCCTCTTCCCTCTCGCCTTTTCCCTCTTAAAAAAAATGAAAAAACTCAAAATCTACCTTGATACTTCGGTCGTGAGTATGCTTGACCAACCGGACGCGCCGGAACGAATGGCGGATACTCGTTCGTTTTGGGAGCGGATTAAAAACGGGGACTATGACATCGTTATTTCCAGCGTGGTTACGCAAGAAATCGGTAATTGCGAGCCGGAGAAAAAGCGGTTGCTGACGGATTATTTGGGAGAAATAAAATACGAATTTATCGAGGTCGGCGGCGAGATGGTGAAAATCGCCGAACAATTGGTTGATTTGCGTATATTGAAGCAAAAAAGTTTTGACGACTGCCGGCATATTGCGGCGGCAATCGTCGCCAATTGCGACGCTATTTGTTCGTGGAATTTCAAGCACATCGTTAATCCTAAAACAATGTCCGGCGTAAAAGCCGTAACCGCGTTGAATGGTTGTCGGGATTTACTGATTTATACGCCAGCGAGTTTAGTTAAAGGAGACGAATATGATTCATAATACTCCCAAACCGTCGTTAAGCCGTAATTTTACCATTGACGATATTCATAGAATCCGTGAATGGAATTATGAACAATTGAAAGATGCGACGCTTGCCGAGCAGGTTACTTTTTACCGCGACGGTTCGGCGGAAGTGTTGGCAATGATTGACGCCAGTCGCGCCAAGGGGCAGGGCGCGTGAGGCGGGTTTAGGGAAAAGGGAAAAGGGGAAAGTTTCGTCTAAGAAAATCTTTTCCCTCTTCCCTTTAACCTTTTCCCTTTAACACAGTTTTTCACCCTCGTCGCCAAGGTCGGCGGCGGGGATTTATCGGGCGGGCGCGGGGACGCGCTCACAAACAGGGAGGGTATCTCTATGGAAATCGGACTGAGTATGGCGATGGGCGGGTCGTTTTATCGCGTTATCGCGCCACGCAAAACAGCGAAAAGGTCAACAAAGCGGTCAACAGTATGTTGAATCGTTTGGAAACCGGCGAAAAGTATCAATACGTCCACGAAAACGTGGCGGCGGTGATTGAGGGTTCGACGCTGAAAAGCAAGGTCAACGCCAACGACATCGCTAATGACCGCAATGCCAAATCGCAGACCGAACTCGAAAGTTATATGACCGGTCAAAAAGAAATGCTACAATCATTGGAAGCGCTGAAAGAAGTGCACGGTAAGTTTGCCGCGTTAAGCGCTACTGACCAAACCGCCACTGTCGGATTGTCGCTTACCGCCGAGGCGGCAGAATTAGGCAAGTCGATAATCGCTCTATCGAAAAGCGCATCGTTTGCCGGTAGCAATTTAACCGACGCGAGCACTTCCGGCATAACTATCAACGCGAGCACGACAGCCGCAAATAATACCTACACTTTGGGTTTTGGGGCGATTACACTCGCTGGCATCGGCACTGTGGATACTGCTGGCACGGCGATGGGATTAGTTGACGCCGCGATTACGGCATTGGCGAAAAATTCGGCGCAAGCGGGCGTGGTGTATAACAATGTTCTCGGCTCGCAACGCGATGTAATGACGAGCATCGTCAATTCCTCGTCGCAACGTTACAGTTCTCTTGTCGCCGCCGACGATAATGAAACCTCGGCGTTGCTCAGTGTGTTAAGTAGCCGTATGGACGCGATTAGCGCCAGCAAACAATACGGCGGGCAATACGTCGGCAACAGCATCCAGTTGGCGAACCTGTTGGCGTAGTGAAAATTTGCCTCCAATACGCGGTTGTTCTATTCAATTGCCACGCCTTTTAAGGCGTGGTGGGCGGTCAAAAAATAAAAGGGCTTTAGCCCAAATTAAACCATTCGGCTAAAGCCGGTCATTTTTTTTGCCGCTATCCACGCCCTAAAGGGCGTGGCAATTGAATAGACCTATTTATTTGCGCAAAGACGAGTTTCGCGTGAGAAAGCGAGCGCACCAATGACCGCCGAAGAAAAATCAATGGAGACGTCTGATGTTGATTTTGCCGTCATTTGAATTTGACCCGGACAAAAGCGCCAAAAATCTGGAAAAACACGGCATTGATTTTGTCGCGGCGCAACAACTTTGGCGCGACGAGCGGTTAGCGACCGTTCCCTCCGCGCAAACCACCGGCGAAACGCGCTACTTGGCGTATGGCAGAATAGGCGACAAAAATTACACTGCCGTTTTCACTTATCGCGGCGAAAAAGTACGGATTATTTCGGTTCGCCGCTCGCGCCGAGAGGAGGTCATTATTTATGACGGCAGATGAATTTGACGAGATGTTTGATAGCGGCGAGGTCGATATGACCCCGTATCTGGACTTTTCGCAAATGCGGCGTCCCAATCAAGAATGGCGAAAAATCGAAATTGATTTGCCGCGCTGGTTGCTTAACTCGGTTGACGCCGAAGTCAAACGGTCGGGTCTGGCGCGTTCCGCCGTGGTCGCCTCGCGGTTGGCGACGAGTTTCGCGTGAGAAAGCGAGCGCGCCAATGACCGCCGTTGGTCAAGGGAATTTATACGCTGCCCCAATGCGGTTGCTCTATTCAATTGCCACGCCTTTTAAGGCGTGGTGGACGGGTAAAAAAAAGAAAGGGCTTTAGCCCAAAATAAAAATGTGGTCTAATTCCATCGGCTTTAGCCGAAGGTCATATTTTGGGCTAAAGCCCGTTCTTTTTTCGACCGCCGACCACGCGCTAAAGCGCGTGGCAATTGAATAGAGCATTTTCAATCGGTATTTCTCCCCGTGCCGCGGTGAGAAATCTCTTGCTCTTAATTCGTGTTAATTCGTCTAATTCGTGGACAAAAAATCTCTCTCTTTTATTCGTAAAAATTCGCGTCTTTTTGTTGACCGCGTAACACGAGTTGGTACCGGAGTGAAATTATGAAATTCCACCCGCATTTTTCACCGAAGGTTTGGCAAGCGGTGCCGGCGGACGATTTCGCGGTGTATGCGTATTGCAACGACGGCGCGGTGCGGCGGTTGGAGATAAAACCGTTGATTAAGCCGGACACGGTTTTTGCGCCGCTCGCCGACATAAATTTCTTCAAGGAAAAATTGACCGTCATCAACGACACGGTGGCGTGGGATTTAGGCGGCAATCGCGACCCGTATAAATGCCTCGACCTCGACCCGTTCAAAATTTTCGACGCGCCGACCGTCGCCGACCCGTTGGCGGAGAAATGAAAGACCCGTTATTCGTAATTACTGTTGTTGTTTTTTTATTTGACTTGTTTCTCAGCCCGTTGTTTCCGCGAGAGAAAAAAGGTTGGAACACAGGTCTATGCTTAATTTGTCAATCCGTTTCGGAGGGCACTCTCATGGCAAGCATCAATGCAATCGGCAATCCGTTGCCGCCGGTGGCGATTACGCGGCAGGAGCGACTGGCTTCCGCCAATCAGACGCCGCCGCCGGAAGCGTCGTCGCCGGCGCTCGCCGCCGAACAACAACAACTCAACAACGCCGCCGCGCAGGAGGGCGTCGCCCGCCGTCAGCGCGTCAACGAACTCGAAGAATTGCGCGCCACGGCGATGCAAACCCGCCGCGACAATTCGCCGCTGACGGACGCGCTCCGACAACGGAACAATCCGACGCCGTCCGAACGCGCCGAACAGGAATACAACAGTCCCGACTACGGGCGGTTTGATTTTTCCGCCGCGCCGATGCCGGTTTCCGACGCGATGCAGGCGATGCTCGATACCCGCGAATATCGCCAAGACCAACTGCAAGCGGCGGACGACCGCTACGCCGCCGAGCAACAACTCGCCGCCTCCGCCGAAGCGTATGCGGCAAACACCGCGCCGGTCTATAACGAAGTCAACGCGCTGACGGCGGCGCAAACCTACGCCGCGACGAACGAGCCGAACGAATCCTTCGACGCGGACGCGCTGGCGCGGGAGCAGGCGTTGCGAGGGATTTTCGGCGCGGAAAATATCGCCGCGCCCGCGCCGAACGTGGAGAACTTGACGCAAGCGCCGAACGCGGCGCCGGTGCCGACGAGCATCAATAACGACAACGTTTCGTTGCCCGCCAATCCGACGACGCCCGCGAATATATCAAATCCGGCGAGCGCGGCGGCGCCCGTCAATTTGCCGGCGGAAGCCGGCGTGGTCGGCAATGCCTCGGCGCGTTCCGCGGCGATGCGCAATTTAGCCAGCGGGATGACGCTCGACCCGACGGCGTATGTCAACAACGTGTCGCCCGTGGTGGCAAATTCGGCGAGCGCGCTCATCGACACGCAAAATTTGCAGAACGACTATTACACGTTCAACGCGATGAACAATTCGATTAGCAATATCGGCGTCCAAAGCACGGGCATTTACAATGCGTCGCTCGACTCCATTCGCACGCCGGGGAACGCGCTGAACAATCAGCGGTCGGTCGATGACGCGGTTACGGCAATCACCACGGCGGTGCAAAGCGTGGTCGCGCAGAGCAATCAGTTGCGGTCGGTCAACGCCGGCGAACTGACGCCGGTCAATTCGGTGTTGCGCGATTTGGGCAATACGCCCGCCCCGAACGACCCGACCACCGCTATCGGTTTGCAGGATTTGCGGAGCGACGGGCGGGCGTCGCAACTGAACGACCCGGAATTGGCGGCGCAGGTCTCGACGAACGCGGCGCGCGACATTTCGGCGGTGCGCAACACGGTCGAAACGGTGCAGGGGAATTTATTGAGCGCGGCGTCGGCGACGCTCGAAGGCGCGGTGCAAAGCGCCGGACAATTGTCGGCGGGCATCGGGCAATTCGTCGGTAGCGCCAACGGCGCGAACCTCAACGTCGAGCCGATAAACTCGCGGGAAATGGCGACGGCGGTTACCGGCGACGTGATTTTCGGCTTCATCAACGCGCCGGCGCAAACCCTGCAAGCCGGTAGCGCCAACATCGCGCCGAATAGCGCGACGCTGTTGGCGGCGGGGTAGGGCGTTCAATTGACAATTAAAAATTAACAATTAACAATTGAGAAATTTGATTATCAAATTCACCGCGCGAATTATTCCTCAATTTTTAATTTTTAATTGTTAATTGTTAATTCGTATATCAAACAGGTCTATTATGCTCGCCGTCGAATCGCCCGCGCCGCTCCTGTCGTTGGTCGTGCCGTGCTTTAACGAGAGCGCGGTGCTGGAACAATTTTATGCCGCCGCGACGCGGGCGTTAGCCGAACTGACAAACATCGAAATAATTTTTGTCGATGACGGCTCGACGGACGGCACGCTCAAAATTTTGCAGACGCTCGCCGCGACCGACGCCCGCGCGCATTACGTTTCTTTTTCGCGAAATTTCGGCAAAGAGATGGCGATGCTCGCCGGTTTGCGCGAAGCCCGCGGGGATTACACCGTTATTCTCGACGCCGACTTGCAACATTCGCCGGCGCTAATTCCGGCGATGTTGTCCGCGGTGCGCGGCGGCGAATACGACTGCGCCGCCGTCGTTCGCACCCGCGCCGGCGACGCGCCGACGCGGGCGTTTCTTAGCCGCGTTTTTTATCGCGCGATGAATTATTTGTCGGACTATGAAATGGTCGATGGCGCGGGCGATTTCCGGCTGTTTTCGCGCCGCTACAAAGACGCCTTGCTCGCGGTCGGCGAACGCCACCGCTTTTCCAAAGGACTTTTTCCGTGGGTCGGCTTTCAGACGCAATGGCTGTATAGCGAAAACGCGGCGCGCGCCGCGGGCGAAACCAAATGGTCGTCGCGTAAATTGGCGCTTTACGCGCTCGACGGACTGATTGGTTTTTCGACGCGGTTGTTGTCGCTGATTTCGTGGGGCGGGATTATCACTTGCCTGTTGTCGTTGGCGGTGCTGGGCTATTTGATTGTCGCGAAATTAGCCGGCGCGATGCCGACGGACGGCACGACGACGCTTGGATGCATCATCGCGTTTTTCAGCGGCGTGCAACTCTTCGCCACCGGCATCGTCGGACAATACATCGCGAAAATCCACGACGAAGTCAAAAAACGCCCGCACTATCTCGTCAAAGAAAAACGGTGAAAACACCGGTTATTACAACCCCGCCGCCCGCAATCCCGCCGCGTCGCCGAGAATTTTTTCGATTTTGTCGTCGGCGAAAATTTGCCCGTCTTTTAACACCAACGCCCGTTCGCAGACCGCTTGCGCCAGCGCGAAATCGTGCGTCGCCATCAGCGACGTTTGCGGCAACGTCAGCAGAATCTCGATTAAATTACGCCGCGAGCGCGGGTCTAAAAAAGTCGCCGGTTCGTCCAACAATAAAATTTCCGGCGACAAGACCAGAACGCCCGCCAATTCCACCAATCGCTTTTCGCCGCCGGAAAGTTTGCCGGTCAATCGCCCGCTCAACGGCGCGATATTTAAGCGCGCCAAAGTCGCGGCGACGCGACGCGCAATTTCGTCTTCGGGCAGGCGGTAATTACGCGGACCGAACGCCACGTCTTCGGCGACCGTCGGCATAAAAAGTTGGTCGTCGGGATTCTGCAACAACAGACCGACTTTTTGCCGCACCGTCGCCAAATTTTCCGCGCCCACCGTCGCGCCGCCGACGCGCATTTCGCCGCTCGCGGGCAACAGCACGCCGACGACGGCGAGCAACAACGTCGTTTTGCCGGAACCGTTGGCGCCGAGCAACGCCACGCGCTCGCCCGCCCGTATCGTAAAACTAATGTCGCGCAACACCGGCGAGCGCGGCGCGTAACCGGCGGTGAAGCGGTCGGCGGCGAGCGTCGGCGGAGGCGTGGTTGGCGCGAGCGGCATTAGACCGGTTTCCTAATTCTTTTCTCTCACGGACGCGACGAGAAATATCCAACCGCAATTCCGTCCAATAGACCTGTTCGACAACCAATTCGCGGCAAATTTTCGGCTAATTTCCCGTTCCGCCGCGTCAAAATTCCTCGCAATACTCTCGGTATTGCTTCGTCATTTTTCCTTGCGAAACGAAAAATTAGACACGAAAATTTGCTCACTCTTGGTTATCGAACAGGTCTAATAAAAAAACGGGCGCGAGGTCGCAATCGCGTCCGTTTCGGAGATTACCGT
The DNA here is from genome assembly GCA_031261425.1 of Planctomycetota bacterium. Classification (GTDB taxonomy): domain Bacteria; phylum Planctomycetota; class SZUA-567; order SZUA-567; family SZUA-567; genus MS499-59. The sequence continues at coordinate 10,671 of JAISJR010000053.1, read as the reverse complement.
TTGCCGCCGTTTAATTAGGCGTCTTTGAGGGCTTTAAGCGGACGCACTTTGACTTTCGTCGTGGCTTTTTTGGCGGGAACGTCCATAAATTCGCCGGGCTTGAACGGATTCGGGACGTGCTTGCGCGCGGGTTTCGCGGGGATGTTGATTTTCTCGATTTTCACCAAACCCGGCAACACAAACTTGCCGCTACCATTTTTGCCGAGAGATTTCTTGATGTTCTCGCCGAGCGCGTCGAGCACCTTGTCAACGTCTTTCTTGGTGAGTTCCGTCTCTTCGGCGATCGCCGCCAGCAATTCGGTCTTGCTCAACGGTTTCTCCGCCTTCGCCGACGCTTTCGCCGGCTTTTCCGCAGTCGCTTTAGCCATGTTCTTCTCCTTTTCCTGATAGAAAAAAACGCCCAAAAACCCGTAAAAAACAGTATTTTTCCCGAAGCGCGGCGCGATATTACGAGAACAGTTGACGCTTGCAAGAAGCAAATTGCGCTTTATTTTCCGCCGGCAAAAATTTTTCGCTCTCGAAAAAATCCGAAAAAACAGGTGTTTTGAGAGTGAGCAGTGGGCAGTGGGCAGTGAACAGCAACCCCGATCGACCATTCTCTGCCAACTGTCCTCCGCCCACTGCTCACTGCCCACTGCTCACTGCCCACTGCTTTTCGCTTTTTCTTCTTTTTCGATGTCGAGCATCCGGTTTTCTAAGGTGAATAAAAATCGTTCGACGACTTTCAGCGCTTCGGGTTTTTCGCGGCGCATTCGCGACATCGTTTGTTTCATTTCGCCGAACGCCTTTTTGCGCGTCATCCGCAACGGCGCGGTCTCGTCGTCGCTCGCCGTCGCGAGCAACATATCCGCGATAAAAAAGCGCCGCGTCTGGCAATAGACGATTTCTTCCACCACGTCAAATTCCACGTCGTTCACTTCGTTTATCGCCGCGAGCGCCGCTTGCAATTTTTCCCGTTGACCGGCGCGCAACGCCGTGAGCGGCGATTTTTCCGCCGGATTCGCTTCGGCGGCTTTAATCATCAACCCGTAAATATAATGCTGTTTGAGCCAATACGCCGCGATTTTTTGGCGCAACCGCGCCTGCGCCTGCCCGCGCAATTGCGACGGCAAAATATCGTTGGCGCACTGTATCGCCAAGTCATACGCCAACAGCGCGTCCGCCGGCAAGCGCGGAATTTGCGGGTCGGCGTCGTTGATTTTGAACAAGCCCTCGCCCTTTTCCGTCGCGCCGCGCGCCGCTTTCAACCGCGCGGCGGCTTGACCGGCGAATTTTTCCTGCAAGCGCGGATTGACCTCAAAAAACGGGAGCGACCACTCTTTGTCTTTGAGTTGCTCAACCTCGCTTAACGTGCTGTTGCCCTGCAAATTGCTCCGGCGCATTCCGCCGCGGTCGGCGGTGTATAAACATTTCGGGCAGAGTAGCGCCTCGACGAGAATGTTGTGCAAAAAGTCGCGCTCCAACGCTTCGCTGTAAATGCCGATGCCCATAAAATCGTTGGGGTCTTCGCGGAGCGAGCGGTCAATCAGGCGCGGCGCGGTGAACGTGCATTCGCAAAACGGGCAACGGTAATAGGTCGCCCGCAAAGCGTAGTTGCGCGGACGCGGAAAACCGCCGAATAAATACGGAAAATTCAGCGGCGTGCGCGCGGTGTGCGCGTCCGCCGTTTTCTGTTCGGCGCTCGCGACGGGCGCGGCGGCTTGTTTCAGCAACGCCGTCAAAAACGCGGGAAAATCCAACGGCAACAAAAACGTCGCGAACAGCGCCGGACGCAATTGTTTGACTTTTGCCGATTCGTTGGCGCTATAAAACATCGCCACCGGCAGTTTGGCGAAATGCTGATTGCCGAGCATCGCGCGCATTAGCCCGACGCTGTCGAGCCGCGCCAAATTCGCCGCGCACAGCACCATATCGACCGGTTTTTGTTGGTTGAATTGCGCGTCGAGCGCCGCGCGGGCGTCGGCGCCGTCGGCGGCTTCGATAACTTCGACCGACAACGCTTGCAATAATTTCGCGACCTTGCCGCGCAACGCCGCGTCGCCGGCGGCGATTAAAATCCGTTTGCCGCCGATGGCGGTTTGCGGACGCGGCGGCGGCGGGGCGGAAGCGGCGAGAACTCTGGCGGCGGTTGGCGGGCGCGGCGCGGCGGCGAACGTCATTGCGCCGCTAGCGGGACGCGGGGCGAGAGTGGGGGGCATAAATAAACCAAGGCGAGGGGAAAAGGATTTCGCCCCTTTATCGGCATTATCCGCCGATTACCTTGAATTTCAGGAGATTTAACCGCCGCGCCCTTTCACGAAGCGTCGTTTTGATAATTATTCCGCCGGTCGCCCGCGTGAAAATTCGCGGATGAATTTTTTATCCCTGATAATTGTAAGGTAGCCCGATGAAACCCCTATCCGACCTTGCTTCCGCTTACGACGTGATTGTTATCGGCGCCGGTCTCGGCGGGATGACCGCCGCTAACCGTCTGGCGCGTTTCGGGCGCAAAGTGTTGTTGCTCGAACAACATTTTATGCTCGGCGGACTTGCCGCGTATTTCAAGCGCGGCGAGCATATTTTCGACGTGTCGTTGCACGGCTTTCCGTTCGGCATGGTCAAGACCTGCCGCAAGTATTGGAGCGCGGACATCGCCGACCGCATCGTGCAGTTGAAAAATATCGTCTTTGACAATCCGCAATTCGCGCTGACCACGACGTTCGACACGGCGGACTTCACCGACAAATTGGTTAATTATTTTCACGTCGCGCCGGCGACGGTGGAGAAATTTTTCGCCGCCTTGCGGGCGATGAATTTTTACGACGACCAAACGCAAACCACGCGGGAAATGTTTCAACAATTTTTCCCCGACCGGCTCGAGGTCTGGCGGTTTCTAATGGAGCCGATTGCCTACGCCAACGGTTCGACGCTCGACGAACCGGCGATAACCTACGGCATCGTCTTCGCGAATTTTATGAATAAAGGCGTCTATACTTTTCGCGGCGGCACGGATTTGTTTATTGCAATGCTGACGGCGGAACTCGAAAAAAACGGCGTGGACATCGCCGTCCGCGCACCGGTGAAAAAAATCACGCTGACGGACGGACGCGCCTCCGGCGTCGTCGTTGACGCGAGCGGCGGCGAGCGGACGATTGCCGCCCGCGCCGTGTTGTCGAACGCGAGTTTGCCGCGCACGGTGATGGAGATGCTCGGCAAGGAAAACATTCCGGCGGAGTTGGCGGACTTGACGATGGCGACGCGGATTTCGCCATCGTCGGTGCAGGTTTATATCGGCATCAAAAAAGGCGAGGTTCTCCCCGCCATCGGCGATTTGCTGTTCACTTCGACCTATCCCGAATTTAATTCCGCGGCGCTCGCGGCGTTGCCGCCGACCAGCCGGACGTATTCGGTTTATTATCCGAGCACGCGCCCCGGACACGACCGCTACGCCGTCGTCGCGTCGATGAACGCGAAATTCGGCGATTGGGCGAATTTGAACGACGACGAATACTACGAATTGAAAGCCGCCTACACCGCCGACGCCGTCAAGCATCTGCAAAAATATGTGCCGAATATCGAGCATATTATCGACCATTTGGAGGTGGCGACGCCGCGCACGTTCCGGCGCTACACCGGACATCTCGGCGGCGCGTCGTTCGGGACGAAGTTCGAGGGGCTGAAAGTCAGCGAGGGCTTGCCCAAATTTATCCCCGGAATGTATCACACCGGCAGTTGCGCCATCATCATGAGCGGCTGGCTCGGCGCGGCGAATTACGGCGTCATCGTCGCCAACCAAATCGAGAATTATTTGGCGTAAAACGCCTTTTCGCCATTCGTAATTCTTAATCGCTCTCTAATGGCACCACGCCAACAGCGCGATGCCGACCAAGACCACGGCTAACGCCGCGCTTTTCACGAAAATGTGCCGGTCGCGGTAGAAATAGGCGCCGGCGGCGAAAGTTACAATCACGCTACTCCGGCGCAAGACCGAGACCAGCGAAATCGGCGTCTCCGGCAACGTGAGCGCGTAAAAATAAATCGTGTCGGCGGCGACGAGCAGAACGCCGTTTAACGGCATCGCCCAGCGCCAATGCCAAATTTGCGGGCGTCTCCCGCGCGCGACTAACCACCCCGCGCCGAGAATGACGGTCATATTTACCATAAACCAGAATTGACCGAGGTCGAACGGCACGCGCGCCACGCCGAAGAGATATTTGTCGTAGAGCGAAGCCGCCGCGCCCAAAATCGTGCCGAAAATTAAATAATGGATGCCGCGGTGCGCGGCGAAGGAAATGCCTTCTTTTTCGCCGATAACCGAAAACCAGCCGTAACCGCCCAGCATTATCGCGGCGGCAGCGGCTTGTCCCCACGTCGGAATTTCGCCGTATAACAGCACGGCGGCGAAAAAAGTCAGCAGGGGCGAGGCGGCGCGCAACGGCGCGGCAAGCGACAGCGGCAGTTCGCGCAAACCGTAATAGACGCCGTAAAAACTCGCCGCGACAATCGCCGACTTGCCGAAAATCAACCCCCACGTCGCCGCGTCGATGGCGAAATTGGCGAGCAACGCGCCGCGCGCCGCGCCGACCGCGACGTAAAAAAGCGTCCCGCACAGCGACGACAAAAAAATTGCCGGCGCAATCGCGTTGCCCCGCATCGCCGGTTTGCCGGTCAAAATGTAAAAGCCCAAAATGACGGACGAGAGCAACGTCGGCAAAAACCAAGTGTCCATTTGTTTCCTAATTTTTGCGGCTCGCGCTTGCCGAGCCGTAAGCAAGACGCTATTATTCGTTTCCGCGTTGTCCGGCAACCGCTTTCGCCCGCGAAAATATGAAGAATTATTTTTGGTTCATTTTGCTGTTCTGGTTCGCCGTCGCGCCGGTTGCGGCGCGGGCGGACGACGGCGATTTCGCCGACGAGCCGGCGCTGGTGTGGTATCACCACACCGACCGCGATTTCGCCAAAAAAATCGTGGTCAACGAATTGGTGCGGCGGCGGTGCGCTAGCGACGTTAAATGGCAGGACGAATATCACGGTAGCGTCAGCGTGGCGTTGGGGTTGATGTTGAATATGCGCGGCTACATCGACGACGACGCGATTGTCATCGAAAAATGCACCGGCACGTTGAGCGCCCGCGCCCTGCGCGAAATCCGCCGCGTCTTAATGCGCCTGTTCCCGCTCGGCGACATCGAAGATTTGTATTCGTTGGAAGAGGCGTCTTGAACCGTTGGCGCAATTACCAATGTCAAGTCGGTTGCGATTTTTGGGCGCGCGTAACATCGGTTAAAATATGAAAGTTCGCGATAAAGTTTTGCGCGCGACGTTGACGGTGTCGTTAGGCGTGGTGCTGTTGCTCGGCGGCGCCGGCGTTCTCGGCTTGCTCGATATGCGGCGCGTGCTTATCGTCCACAACTCGCAATTGCGCGAGATGGCGGCGACCGACACGCGCGACGCCATCGTCGCGCAACAACGCGAGCAACTGCTGGCGCTGACGCAAAGCAACGCCTGGGAACTCGGCGAGAAATTTCGCCGCGTGCAAGAGCAAACCCGACAAATCGCCGCTTACGCCACGCAACTGTTCACGCATCCCGAACTCTATCTCTCCCGCCCCGTCGCGCCGCCGCTGGCGGAAAATGTCGGCACGTCGGTCCCTTACGGTCGCCTCGCGCCGACCGCCGACCGCGAAACGGCGCGCCGCGAAATGGAACTCGCGGCAAACTGCGCCGAGTTGTTGCAAGACGCCGTTCGCCGCGGCAACATCCGCCTGTGCGGCATCGGCGGCGCCGGCGGTTTTTCTATCTTCGCCCATAGCGCGATGCCGGCGGCGGCGTTAAAAAGCGGCGATTACGACCCGCGTCCGCGCCCGTGGTATCTGACCGCGCGCGCCAAAGACGATTTAACGTGGACGCCGATTTTTTCCACCTCGCAGGGTTTGGGCGACGTTATCGATTGCGTCATGCCGTTTTACGATTTGTCGGCGCAACCGCGCCGTTTTTGCGGCGTCGTTTTTTGCAGTGTGTTGCTCGACACGGAAATCGACGACCTGACCGACGTGCACAACCTCCATCCCGACTGGCATATTTTTTTCATCGGCGAAGACCGGCAAATTATTTTCGACCACGAGGAAGACCGCGACTTACTGCCGCAAATTCGCGCCGCGCTCGCCGACGCGCCGACCGCCGCCGTCCCGACTTTACACTCGACGCCGGACGAACAAGTTTTGCTCACCGTTTGTCCGTTGCCCAATTTCCCGTGGCAATTGGGAATGTTCGTGCCGGTAAGCACGATTAACGCGCCGATGAAAAAATTCGACCGCGAAACGGCGGAACTGGAAACGCAGGAAATCAATTACGCCGACCGGCTGTTGACTTTCACCCTCGTCGCCGCGTTGGGGATGGTCGGCGTGGTCGGCGTCGCCACCGGCTACGTCGGCGTCAAATTGGCGAACGCGCTGACCGCGCCGCTCGGCGCGTTGACCGCCGACGCCGGTCTGATTGCCGGCGGCGATTTTTCCCATCAATTGACCGCGCCGACCGGCGCCGAAATCGCGGCGCTGACGGCGGCGTTTTCGCGAATGCTCGTCGGCATTCACCGCGGCGCCGCCGAAAAAGAGCGCCTCGGCGCGGAATTAGCCGCCGCCGAAAAAATCCGCGCCGGCGTCTCGCCGAATTTTTCCGCCGTCGAATTTTCGCATCGCGGCGTTGACCTCGACCTCGACCTGCGGCAACAATCCGGCGCGTGCTTTTACGACTTTTACGCCTTGGACGGCGACCGGCTGTTTGTGCTGACCGCCGCGGTAGCGGGCGCCGGCGCGCCGGCGGCGTTGTTGATGATTATCGCGAAAACGCTTTTGCACAATTACGTCGCGGCGCGGCTGCCGCTCGCCGAGGTCTTCGCCGTCGCCAACCAACAGTTGTGCGAACACAATGACGCGGCAATGCCGGTAACGGCGCTGGCGGGGGTTTTCGATAGCGAGACGGGAACTTTCACGTATGTCAACGCCGGCAATCCGCCGCCGGCGTGGCGGCGGCAAGGCAAACCGGCGTGGATTGCCGAATCCGCCGACCTCGCGTTAGGCGTGGTCAACCGCGCGCGGTATCGGGCGCGGTCGGTGAAATTGGCGCGGGACGATATGTTGCTCTTTTACGCCGCCGACCCGCGCGGCAACGCAGTTGCAAGCAACGCAGTTGCAAGCAACGCGGTTGCAAGCAACGCGGTCGCGGGCGGCACGGTCGCGCCGCCAGAAAAATTATTGGCGGCGCTGAACGCGGTAACGGCGCGGGACTGCGCCGCCGCCGCGAAAACCGCTTTCGCCGCCGCCCCGCAAACCTACGCCGATGTCGCGCTGATGGCGTTGCGGCGAGTTTAGTAAGAGAAAGAGTTGAGAGTTAAGAAAAGAGTTGAGAGTTAAGAGTTGAGAGTTGAGCAGAGGTTGCGCTTCGCGCATTTTCAAGATAACTCCGTTTCTCAACTCTAAACTCTAAACTCTAATCTCTTAACTCTAATCTCTCACTCCTCCCCGCCACAACAGCGTCGCGTCGCCATACGAATAAAAACGGTAGCGTTGCGCGACGGCTTCGGCGTAAGCCGCGAGGAGGCGCTCCCGTCCGCACAGCGCCGAGACCAGCGTCAACAAACTTGATTTCGGCAGGTGAAAATTCGTCAGCAAGCCGTTCGCGATTTTCCATTGATAACCCGGCGCGATGAACAATCGCGTCCACCCGCCGCCCGTCGGCACGGTTTTCTCGGCGGCGACCGCCGCGCTTTCAAGCGTCCGCGCCGATGTTGTGCCGACGGCGATAATCCGCCGCCCGTCGCGCCACGCGCGGCTGAGCGCGTCCGCCGTCGTCGCGGGAATATCGTAATACTCGGCGTCCATCGCGTGTTGACGCAGGTCATCGACGGCAATCGGCTTGAACGTGCCGGGTCCGACGTGCAAGGTAACGTCGGCGACTTCGACGCCCCGCGCGGACAGTTCTTGCCAGACGGCTTCGGTGAAATGCAAACCCGCCGTCGGCGCCGCGACGGCGCCCGGCACCCGCGCATACACGGTTTGATAACGCTCGCGGTCGAGCGGCTGTTCGGCGCGGGCGATATACGGCGGCAACGGCAACGCGCCGACGCGATTAACCGTCGCCAAAAATTCGGCGGTCGTCGGCGCCGCAAAAATAAAAACGGCTTGTCCCTCGTTTTTTTCGCTCAATGTGCCGCGCAACGCGCCGCCGGCGAACACGATTTCCTCGCCGCGCCGTAAATTTTTTAACGGCTTCGCCAAACACCGCCACGCGACGCGGTCGGGGAATTGGTCGGACGGACGGACGAGTAAAATTTCCACTTTGCCGCCGCTCGCGCGCTCGCCGTAAAGCCGCGCCGGAATGACCCGCGTGTTGTTGCGAACCAACAAATCGCCCGCGCGCAAAAATTCCGGCAAGCGGTCAAAAGAAGAATGGGCGATTTTCCCGTCGCGCAAAACCATCAGCCGCGAAGCGTCGCGGCGCTCCGCCGGAAACTGGGCAATCAGTTCCGGCGGCAACGCGAAATCGTAAGCGGCAAGGGAAAAATCGGCGGCGGACATTTTTGTTTTTGAGATTGGCGGACGAAAGGTAAAGTCGGAATCAATTAAAAATTACAAATTACAAATTAAAAATTGTGGAGTTTGATTTTCAAATTCGCTCCGCGTAATTTTGATAATTACTCCTCAATTTTTAATTTTTAATTTCTAATTTTTAATTTAGATTTAGGCAATTAGATAAGTCAAAAAGAATCCTCCCGCGAGCCATCATAATGGAACCCTTTTCGACCGCCAATCCCGACCTGGTTTTTGAGAATCGTTTGCGCCCGAAATCGTTCGCCGATTTTCCGGGGCAGGCGTCCATCAAAGAAAACTTGCAAATCTACATCGCCGCCGCCCAACAGCGGAGCGAGCCGCTCGACCACATCTTATTTTCCGGTCCGCCCGGACTCGGCAAAACCACGCTCGCCGGCATCATCAGCGCCGAAATGGGCGCGGAAATGCGCGTAACCTCCGGTCCGGCGCTGGAGCGTCCCGCCGACCTCGCCGGCTTGTTGACCGCGCTCAAACCGGGCGAAATTTTATTCATCGACGAAATTCACCGGCTGTCGGCGGTCGTCGAGGAATATCTCTATTCGGCGATGGAGGACTGGGCGATTGACGTGGTGATGGAAAGCGGGCTTTACGCCAAAAGCGTCCACCTGACGTTGCCGCGCTTCACGCTCATCGGCGCCACGACCCGCGACGGCTTGTTGACCGCGCCGTTTCGCGCGCGCTTCGGCATTCAGGAGCGACTCGATTATTACCCGCCGGAATTTTTGCGCGAAATTTTGCGGCGGTCGGCGGAAATTATGAAAACACCGCTCGACGCCGACGGCGCGGACGAACTCGCGCGGCGCAGTCGCGGCACGCCGCGCATCGCCAACCGCTTTCTGGCGCGCGTCCGCGACGTGGCGCAAGTCAAAGGCGAGGGTCTCATCAATCGCGAAATGGCGCGGCACGGCTTGAAAATGCTCGGCGTGGACGAACACGGTTTGAGCGAAATGGACCGGCGCTATTTGGAATGTTTATGCCGTCATAACGGCTCGCCGGTCGGTCTGAAAACGCTCGCCGTGAATATCGGCGAAGAAGACGACACGTTGGAAAACGTCTATGAGCCGTATTTAATCCGCGAAGGGTTGGTCATCAAAACGCCGCAAGGGCGCAAACTCACCGCCGACGGCTACACCGCCATCGGCAAAACCCCCGCCGCGGATTGGTTTGCGCGGTAGCCGTGCGCCGTGGGTAGTTAAGAACAATTAAATGTTGGATTTTTCATCAGCCGGAAGTGTTGGCGCAAGCCCGCGTCGAGTATCAAGTGTATTTTTCCGCGCCGTGCGCCGCCGACAAAATTAACAACAGGCACACCGCCGCCCATTTGACGTTCACGGATAAGACATTCGGATTACGCATTGGTTTTTCCTTTTCTCGAACGGCGGGGAAATATATGTCCGTCGCTGGATAGTTGTAAATAGCCGACCGCGAGTCCCGCGCCGTTGGCGATGATGCTGAAAATTGCGCGGCAACGTTTCGCCGTCCGGTGGTAGGCGCCGCAGTTTTAATTTTTGGCGTTTTTAAGCCGGCTCGTATCATCGCGGAGAGTAATGAATGTCGCGAAAAGGAGAAAAAAAATGGTTGTTCGCAAGATGCCGATCGGCGTGCAGGACTTCGCCAAGTTGCGCGAAAATAATTGCGCCTACGCCGATAAAACCGGCTTCGTCTATGAACTCGCGAGCGGCGTCGCGCCGTATTTTCTCGGGCGTCCGCGCCGCTTCGGAAAGTCGCTCCTCATTTCGACCATCAAGTATTATTTTCTGGGGCGGCGTGATTTATTCACCGGCTTAAAAATCGCCGACCTCGAAACCGAATGGGCGGAATATCCGGTGTTCCACATTGATTTGAATATCGGCAATTACACCGGCGTCCAAGATCTCGCCGATAATTTGAGCACTATCATTAGCCGGTTAGAAACGCTATGGGGAAAGGGTGAAGATGAAAACACTTTGCCCGCGCGCTTTGAGGGCATTATCCGCCGCGCCGCCGAAAAGTCGGGGCGCAAGGTCGTGGTGTTGGTTGACGAATACGACCGCCCGTTAATCCACACGATGGAAAACAATCTCGCCCAAGACGATATCCGCAATATG
>JAISJR010000028.1 GCA_031261425.1 Planctomycetota bacterium | reverse complement strand
AGAGCGGTTCGCCAAAACGCGGCGAACCGTCCAATTGCGGTTGGCGCTTCGCGCCGTCTTTACCCAGGGTGGCGCGGCTGATAGAGCGTCGCCGCTTACCCTGGGCTAATATATTTCGCGCTTTCAGCGCGACTGTCGGAATAAATTATCAAAATCGCGTAACACGAGTTAAGAATCTTAAGATGCTTAAAATTCTTAAATCCCTTTCTTTCCTGCAATTTCCGCCAAACGCGCAAGAATCGCGCGGCTCAATTGCGGTTTGGTGAGGTTGGCAAACATTTGCGGCGGGCGGGCGGGCGCGAGTAGCGCGGCGGTAACGGTGGCGCTACCGAGCGTCGCGGCGCCGTTCGCGACTAACAAGTCAAGTCCTTTGGCGGACAGTTTTTCCCGTCCGGTCGCGAGGTCGAGTTCGTCCGTCAACGAAAAACCGCAAACCAATTTCTGCGCGCGCGACGGGTGTCCGGCGAGATGGCGCAAAATATCCGTCGTGCGCTTTAAGGTCAGCGTCCAGTCGTCCGCCGCTTTGCGCCGCTTCGTCGGCAACGTCGTCGCCGGCGTATAATCTGCGACGGCGGCGCTCATTATCAGCCAATCGCACCAATCGAAATTCGCTTCGATTTTCGCCAATAAATCCGCCGTCGAGCGAAACCGCGTCAGTTGCATAGCGGACGCGAGGCGTCCCGAAATAACCGCGGTGTCGCCGAGTAGCAGGCGCGTTTCATAACCGGCGCGGCGCGCCGCTTGCGCCAGCGCCACGCCCATTTTGCCGGTCGAGCGATTGGTAATGAAGCGGACGGAATCAATATCTTCGCACGTCGCGCCGCCGGTAATCAGCACTCGCGTCATTTTTCCACCAACAATAAAATGTCCAAATTTTCGTGCGCCGCGCGGCAACTGAAATAATACACCGTCGCGAACGCCGTCGTGATCAGCAACGCGAAGCCCTGCGCGAGCGCGCTTAAAACGCCGAGCGCCCCCGCGTTGAAAATGCAGTTAATCGCCGCCGTCGGAAAAATGCTAATCACCGAGCCGAGAAACATCAGCCAGAGACCGCGGGAAACGCGCGATTTCGTCAGGCGCGCGCTCCGTTTCGCCGCGTCCCACGCGCCGCAATTTTCCGCCGCCAACGCCGGATAAAGCGCCATCATTTTGACCGAGGCGACGAGCCACGCCGTCGCGGCGACGCTCAAACCGACGAGCGCCAGAAGCATCACGCCGACGCTGAACGCCGCCGGCAAATTGTCGCCGACCAAAAAGAACGCGCCGACCGGCAGGAAAAAAATCAGTCCCGTCGCCGCCGTCGCGCCGCCGATGACGAGCCACGCATAGAGCGACGCGGCGACGAGGCGCCATAAATTTTTACCCGCCCAGCGCAACGCGGCGGCGGCGGTCAGCGGTTGACCGAGATACGCCGCGACGGCGGCGCGGGTCAGCGCGCCGGTGGTGAACGGCGTGACGAACAACACGTTGAGCAGAAAATAGACGAATTGCAAACCCAGCACGACGGCTTGACTGCGCACGTCATACGCCAACATCGTCGCTTCGGGGTCGGTGAGCATCCCGATTACATAATCGACGGCGCCGACGAGCGTTGACTGGGGCGAGAGATAAAAAATCGCGACTAAAAACGCCGCGTGGAGCGGCACGAATAAAACGAAAATCAGCCGCGCCAAGCCGCCGAAGTTTTTGATGATTAAATCGCCGGCGACATCCGCCGTCGCCGCGACCGACAGGTCGCCGCAGGGAAAGGGCGCGGGGGAAGAAGCGGTTGGCGGGGGCATTTTTCACGGGGCAGCAAACGCGGACAAAACGGCGGGCGGCGATTTTACGCCAACGCGAGCGGGGCGATGCCGGCGAGTTCTTCGACCAACGCCGGTTTTTCGTGGCGCACGTCAATTTCGGTTTGCAGGTCAATAAAGAACCGGTCGGACATATTAAAATAACGGGACAATTTCAAGCCGGTTTCAACCGTCAGTCGCCGTTGTCCGCGTAAAATCGCCACGATACGCGCCGCCGGCACATTGAGCGCCCGCGCCAATTTGATGGCGTCCAAACCCAGCGGGTCTAAAAATTCGTCTTTGAGAATTTCCCCCACCGTCGGGGTCGGAATTTCCGTCAACATCGTTTTCTCCGTCAGTGATAATCCGTAATTTTCACCGCGTCGGCGTTGCCGTTGGCAAACGTGAACACGATACGCCATTGGTTGTTGATGCGAATGGAACAGCGTCCTTTTTTATCGCCGGTCAAATGTTCAAAATGATTGCCGGGCGGATGTCGTAAATCGTCCTCGGTTTGCGCGGCATTGAGTAACAACAATTTGACCAACGCGCGCGCGTGGATTTCCGGCGGTAATCTCCGCGAAAATCGTTGGCGAAAAATCGCCTCCGTTTCTTTGTCGGCAAAAGACGAAATCATTTCCCGCCGCCTTATTAGATAACTCACTGCCGCTGAATCGCGCGGTCGGCGTCCGAGAGGATTTCCGTCACGCGGACGCAGAAAAAATCGTTTAAGACCAACACTTCGCCGAACGCGACGAGCCGGTCGTTGATTAAAATGCTCACCGGCGCGCCGGCGTCTTTTTCGAGTTGAATGACCGACCCTTCGCGCAAGCGCAAAATGTCCTCGACCAACATATGCGTGCGCCCCAATTCGACTTTGACCTCCATTTCCACGTCGTAGAGCATTTCGATTTTCAACGCCCCGTCGCCGGCGGGCGGCGGCGCCGCGTTCGGCGAAAACGCCGGCATTTCGACCGGCTTCGCCGCGCCGAGAATCGCTTCCATATCCGCGTTGCCGTCGCCGACGCCCTGCTTCAACAGCGCGTCGATTTCCTCTTGGGTCATTTCGTCGGTAGCCATAACCGTCTCCGTGCGGTAATCATTCGAGAATAGGACAATTACGAATTAAAAATTAAAAATTAAAAATTTTGGCTTGATTATCAAAATTGCGCGAAGCGATTCTGAAAATCAAACTCCGCAATTTTTAATTTCTAATTTTTAACTTGCGTTACGCGATTTTGATAATTTATTCCGACAGCCGCGCTGAAAGCGCGAAATATATCAGCCCAGGGTAAGCGGCGACGTTCTATCAGCCGCGCCACCCTGGGTAAAGACGGCGCGAAGCGCCATCCGAAATTGGACGGTTCGCCGTGTTTTGGCGAACCGCTCTCGCCGCCGGAGGCGGCGTTTGCCGCCGCAAACCGCGCGGCGGGACTGTCGGATGGTTGCTCCGCAACCTTTGACCCAGGGTTGCGCGACGATAGAGCGTGTCGCTTACCCTGGGCTAATATATTTCGCCCTTGCAGGGCGACTGTCGGAGTTTTTTCAATTTCTTCGTTGCAACAGCACCAACGCTAACCGCGTAACACGAGTTGTTAATTGTTAATTGCTCTGCGCTCACGTTTGCAAATAGAACGACGTAATCAGCACTTCTTGGGCGCGGCTGGTGCTGATTTTTTCGCGGTTGCTCAGTTTCAAGTCGATTTTGCCGAGTTCGCTGTTGACCAATTCTTTGAGGTAGTCCTTGATTTGGTCTTTGCCGCGCGTCGATTGCAATTCGTCCACCGACATTTTGCCGATGCGCGTCGTCAGCCGGTCGAGCAACAGCGGTTTCATTTTGTTCACCGCGTCGATAAATTTTTGCCAGTCGTCCGCCGTGATGGTGACCTTTTCGTCGATTTCCCGTTGCGTCGGGCTTAACACAATGGACACGCCCATTGATAGCGTCGCGGGCGAGCCGCCCGCCGTCGGGATGCTATACACCAAGTCCTTCAGGTCGATTTGCGACTGCATATATTGTCCCAAATCCGGCGTGTTAAACGCCGTTTCCGTCGGGTTCGCCGTCGTTTTCTTTTTGTCTTTCAGCATCAACAAGATGCCGAAAAACACCGACTCTAAAATCACCACGGCGATAATAATCACCCACCCGCGCTTGCCCGAAAGCAACCCGCCCGCCGGTTTCTCGTCGCCCGATTCCTCTGCCATGGCGCGTCTCCTTTTTTTATTTGATTATATCTTTTCCGCTTAATTCCCCTCTACGGAGGGGTGGCAGGCGAAATGCTTTATCTCGCCTGACGGGGTGGTTGTCGTTATACCCCCAATCGCGCTACGAAATT
>JAISJR010000043.1 GCA_031261425.1 Planctomycetota bacterium | reverse complement strand
TCCGCGCGCCGCGAACTGTTCGACGGCGCGGTCGGCGGCGCCGCGTTGGCGATAAACTCGCTCGACTGGGACTGGAAAAAACATCCGGTGATTCGCCTTGACCTCAACGCCGGCGATTACAATCGCAGTATCGCCGAACTCGACGCGATGATTAACGTCGGACTGCGAGCGTCGGCGGAAAAATACGCGGTGTCGGTCGTCGGCGAAACGAACGGTGAGCGTCTTGCCAATATGATTCGCGATTTGCACCGTTCTTGCGGCGAGCGCGTGGTGGTGATTATCGACGAATACGACAAGCCGTTGCTTGAAACCATTGACGCGCCGGAAAAACATCGGGAATTGCGCTCGGCGCTGAAAAGTTTTTACGGCGTGTTGAAACCCGCCGACGAGCATCTGCGCTTCGTCTTTATCACCGGCGTAACCAAGTTCGCGCAAGTCAGCATTTTTTCCGATTTGAACCACCTCAAGGACTTGACGCTCGACCCGCGTTACGCCGATTTGTGCGGTTGGACGCAAGAAGAGGTCGAAGCGAATTTCGCGCCGGAAATCGACCTCTGCGCCGCCGAGCAAGACCGCGCCGCCTACTTGGCGCGGCTGAAAAATTTTTACAACGGCTATCGTTTTTCCAAAAAAGAGTTGACGATTTACAATCCGTTCGGCTTGCTCTTGCACTTCGACAGCGCGGGCGATTTCGCGTCGTATTGGTATAACACCGGCACGCCGACGTTTTTGTTGAAACTGATTAACGAGCAAAAAATCGACGTGTTGAATTTGGAGCATTGGCGGGTCGATGAGCGCAGTTTCCAGAAATTTGACATCGCGAATCTGAACGCGACGGTGGTGCTGTATCAATCGGGTTATTTGACGATTCGCGATTACGAGGCGGAGCGGCAGTCGTTCGTCTTGGATTATCCGAACGAGGAAGTGCGGGCGTCGTTTGCCGGCGCGTTGATGGAGGGCGTTTTGCGGGTGGGGCGCGAGGGGCGCGACGCGCTGTTGACCAAGTTGCTTGACGCGATTTACGACGGCAAGCCCGCCGCCGCGATGGAATTATTGCCGCCGTTTTTCGCTTCGATTCCGCACGAAATTATCGTCAAGGAAGAACGCTATTACCAAACCGTCGTTCATCTTATTTTTACGATGTTAGGTTTGAATTGCCGGTCGGAAGTGCATCAGGCGGTCGGTAGTGTGGACACGTTGGTGGAGACGCGCGATTTTGTGTATTGTTTCGAGTTTAAGTTGGACGGCACGGTGGCGGAGGCGCTGGCGCAAATCGACGAGAAGAAATATCTGTTGCCGTATCGCGGCGGCGGCAAAAAATTATTCAAAATCGGCGCGGTGTTCAAGCAAACCGAGCGCAATCTCGGCGCTTGGCAAACGGTCGAAGCGTAAATCCGCCAACCCACGATAAATTCTCCGAGCGATATATGCCCGCCATCGACCTTAAAAATATCACGGTGAGTTTTAACGGCGGCGGCGGCTTGCGGCATCTTTCGTGGCGCGTCGAGCGCGGCGAGCGGTGGTTTATCCTCGGCGCCAACGGCGCGGGCAAAACCACGCTCGTCAAAGTTATTCTCGGTATGCTGTGGGCGCGCGCCGGCGGCGAGGTCGCGGTGCTGGGCTGTCGCTACGGAACGGACAATCTCTTGGCGGCGCGGCGCAAAATCGCGTGGGCGAGTCCGTTTATGCCGGAATGGATTAGCGGCGGCAACGACGCGCTGACCGTCCTGCAAGTGGTTCTCACCGGCGCCGACGCGACGTTTGACCTATATCGCTCGCCCGCCGCCGCCGAGGTCGCCCGCGCCGAAACCGCGCTCGCAATGCTCAATGCCGCCGCGCTCCGCGATAAATTGTTCGCGAAATGCTCCTCCGGCGAACAGGTAAAAACGCTCATCGCCCGCGCGATGATGATTGAGCCGGAATTAATGATTCTCGACGAGACCTGCGTCCATCTTGATTTGTCCAGCCGCGAAATTTTATTGCGGAGCGTGGACGCGCTCGCGCAACGCCTGCCCGCGACGACGCTGATTTTAGTAACCCACCGGCTCGAAGAAATCACGCCGACTTTCACGCGCGGGTTGCTTTTACGCGACGGACAAATCGCGGCGCAAGGCGAGCGCGAACGGATTCTCACGCCGGAAAATTTGCGCGCCGCTTTCGGTTTGAATTTGCGTTTGGTCGCCGGCGCGGGCGGACGACTGTGGCCCGTCGTGCTATGAGTGAACAGTGAGCAGTCGGCAGTGAACAGTAACTGCTCTTCACTCTGCCCACTGCTCACTGTCCACTCAATACTCGCCCAAAAAAGAATTTGTGTAATTCGTCATAATTCGCGCGACCGGCGGCTTGCGCGGCGCGAATCGGCGTTTTACAATTCGCGGAAATTATTTTTTACGGCGAAGGTTGGCGGCGGGTGCCGACAAACGTAGCCGCAACTTTTTACGGGAGGAACGTAGCATGGCAACGAAAGTCGCAATCAACGGGTTCGGGCGCATTGGGCGCTTGGTGTTCCAGTCACTCGTCGGACAGGGGTTGTTGGGCAAAGAAGTCGAAGTCGTCGCGGTCGTCGATATTGACACCGACGCGAAATACTTCGCCTATCAACTGAAATACGATTCGGCGCAAGGACAAATGAAAGCGGATTTCACCGGCACGAACGGGGACGAACTCGTGGTCAACGGCAATAAAACGAAATGCCTGAACGGGAAAAATTACAAAGGCATCAACGAATTGCCGTGGAAGGACTTGGGCGTGCAAGTGGTCATTGAATCGACCGGTCTTTACACTACGGAAAAGGCGTTCGGACACATCGAAGCCGGCGCGAAAAAAGTCATCATCAGCGCTCCGGGCAAATCGGGCGACCCCGCGAAGCCGATTCGCACGTTCGTGATGGGCGTGAACAACGAGACCTACGACCCCGCGAAAGACCACGTGATTTCCAACGCTTCCTGCACCACCAACTGTTTGGCGCCGGTCGTGCATGTGTTGTTGAAAGAAGGTTTCGGCATTGAAACCGGCTTGATGACGACGATTCACTCCTACACCGCGACGCAGAAAACCGTTGACGGTCCGTCGAAAAAGGACTGGCGCGGCGGGCGGGCGGCGGCGGAAAACATCATTCCGTCCACCACCGGCGCGGCGAAAGCCGTCGGCGAAGTTCTGCCGTCCACCAAAGGCAAATTGACCGGTATGTCGTTCCGCGTCCCGACCCCGACCGGCTCGGTGGTTGACCTGACGTTCCGCTCGGAAAAAGACACGTCGATTGAAGCCATCGACGCGGCGATGAAAAAAGCGTCGGAAAGTTACCTGAAAGGCATTTTGGGCTACGCCGACGAAGAAATCGTTTCGCGCGACATTATTCACGACGCCCGCACGTCGATTTACGACTCGCTCGCCACGTTGCAGAACAACCTGAAAGGCGAAAAACGCTTCTTCAAGATTGTGTCGTGGTATGACAACGAATGGGGCTACTCGAACAAAGTCATCGACCTGCTCCGCTACATCGTCGGGAAAGGGCTGTAATCCAATTAACAATTAAAAATTGACAATTAACAATGGTGGAGTTTGATTTTTAATCTGCGGCGCATCGCGCCGCCGCCCAAATTGTTAATTGTAAATTGTTAATTGTTACGCGCCGCTCTTAATCGCCCCACGCTCTCGCGCGGGGCGATTTATTTTGTCGTCAATCCACCTTCCTTTCCCCTTTCCCCTTTTCTCTTTCCCCTCTTCCCTTTTCCCTTTCCCCTTTTCCCTCTCTTGCGAGAAACCGGCGGCGGCGATATAGTTGTTCACCAAAAGTTGTTTGACCTCACCCCAAGACCAAAAGGAGAAAATTATGTTAGTGCTGGTGATTAACTGCGGTTCGTCGTCGATTAAATATCAGTTGTTCGATATGCCGGCGAAAAAAGTCCTCGCCAAAGGATTGGTCGAGCGCATCGGTCTGCCGAAAGCGATTTTGACCCACAAAGTCGGCGACAATAAAAACGTGTTTGAGCGGGATATTCCCAATCACGAAGTCGGGATGCAGTTGATTCTCGACACGCTCGTCGGCGCCGAATGCGGCGTCATCAAAAATATCGCCGAAATCAAAGCCGCCGGTCATCGCGTCGTGCACGGCGGCGAAAAATATAATTCGTCCGTCGCCATCGACGACGAAGTGGTTCGCGGCATCGAAGCCGTCGCCGACCTCGCGCCGTTGCACAATCCGCCGAATCTCGTCGGCATTCGCGCCGCCCAGAAAGCGTTGCCCGGCGTGCCGCAAGTGGCGGTGTTCGACACCGCGTTTCACCAGACGATTCCGCCGCGCGCCTATCTTTACGCCCTGCCCTACGAACTTTACGAAAAGCACCAAGTCCGCCGCTACGGTTTTCACGGCACGTCGCACGCTTACGTTACCGGTCGCGCCGCCGAACTGC
This sequence comes from Planctomycetota bacterium, assembly GCA_031261425.1. Classification (GTDB taxonomy): domain Bacteria; phylum Planctomycetota; class SZUA-567; order SZUA-567; family SZUA-567; genus MS499-59. The sequence continues at coordinate 23,209 of JAISJR010000043.1, read as the reverse complement.
TCGGCATTCCGCGCCACCAAATCAATTTGATTACCTGTCACCTCGGCAACGGCGGCTCGATTACGGCGGTCAAAGAGGGACGGTCGATTGACACTTCGATGGGAATGACGCCGCTCGCCGGCGTGGTGATGGGGACGCGCAGCGGCGACCTCGACCCGGCGATTGCGTTTTATTTGCTCGAAAAAGGCGTGTATAAGGATTACCATGAAGTTGACCGCGTGTTCAACAAAGAGTCGGGCTTGAAAGGCGTCAGCGGCGGCAAAAGCGATATGCGCGACCTGCACGCCGGCGCGGTCGAAAACGGCGAGAACAGCCGCGAACAGTTGGCGCTCGACATTTTCGATTATCGGGCGACGGCGTATATCGGCGCGTATCTGACCTTGTTGCCGCGCTTAGACGCGCTGGTATTCACCGGCGGCATCGGGGAAAACGACGCGGCGACGCGTTGGAGTATTGTGAAAAATCTTGCTCACTTGAACCTCGCGATTGACCCGATTCGCAACCGCGAAACGGTCGGCGGGCGCGAAGGCGAAATTTCGTCGGCGGCAAGCGGCACGAAAGTAATGGTCATCCCGACGGACGAAGAGGGCTTCATCGCGGCGGACACGTATCGGCTGACGCGGGAGGGGTAAGGAAATTAAAAGAAAATACTTAAAAAGAGGATTTACCCGCGCTATGCGCTAATTATGCGAGTGCAAATGATGCGGGAACCGTTAATGATGTCGGCAATAAAAAGTCGGCGGCGTTGTTTTCGGAGAAAAAAAGGAAAACTCGTGAACGCGAACGAGCAGTATAAAGACACGGTGTTTGCGGCGTATTTCGGCGCGGACGCGGCGCGCTGTTGCGAAATCTATAACGCGCTCTGCAACGCGCACGCGACGCCGGACGCGATAAAAATCAACACGCTCGACAAGAATTTTTTCGCGAAGTTGCGCAACGACGTGTCCTTTTTAGTCGGCTCGGAGTTGAGAGTGTTGATAGAGCATCAATCGACGTTGAATGAAAATATGCCGCTACGCTTTTTGCGCTATATCGTGGAGCAATACGAATTGCTGATTGAGCGGAAAAAACTCTATCAAGAGCGTCTAATCAAGTTGCCGCGCCCGAAGTTTTTTGTATTTTACAACGGGAAAAAGGATTGTCCGGACAAAGAGGTGTTGCGCTTATCTGAGGCGTTCGGCGATAATGACAAAGCGGTGGATTTGGAATTGACGGTAACGCTGTTAAACATCAACGACGGGCATAATGAGAAATTACTGCGTCGTTGTCGCGGGTTGAGCGAATACGCGCGATTTGTTTCGGCGGCGCGACGGGAGCGGGCGACGGGCAAGCCGTTGGCGGAAGCGTTGTCGGCGGCGATTGACTGGTGCGTCGGCAATGACGTGTTGCGGGATTTTTTGCGGGAGCATAGAACGGAGGTGATTGGTATGTTGACGGCAGAATTTAACCTTGACGAGGCGCGCGAAGTGTGGCAAGAGGAGGCAAGAGAGGAAGGCGAACGACGTGGTGAATTGCGCGGTGAACAGCGCGTTCGTCAGATGGTTTTTGGCTTTCGTCGAGCCGGAGTATCGGACGAGGTGATAAGTCAGGCGAGCGGATTACCGCTATCGGAGATTCGGAATTTTAGCGTTGATTTTCAGCGGTGAGATATTATTAACCTTAGCCGGCGCATAGGAATAGTTTAGTATGTTGACGACAAGATTGGAGTTGTTTTCATAACTGATGTTACGCGGTTAGCGTCGGTGCTGTTGCAACGAAGAATTTGATGATAAATGAGGATACGATTTATTGGTGGAAGTTCGCCACGCTCAAAGAAGTCCGCGCCCGTCAAATGTGTGCGAAACCGGCTTGCGGGTTCTGTGCGCCACTCGCCTAATTCTCGCGTGGACAATCAGGACTCCAGAAGATACTTGAATACCTTGATGCCAGATTCAGGTTTATAGAATTGTGAGGGACTTACGATGAAAAATCCATTCCGCAGAGCCGAATCGGGCGAGCAAGTCAAGGCTGTGTTTTCGGTCATGGTAGACGTTAATTACAATTACCGAAACGACTGTGGCGACGAAAACGCATATCTGCAACCGGGTGGGCGATATTATTTCAACAAGTACGCGAAGTCACACAAAAACGTCGAGGGAAACGGCGTATCGTATGAAAAGATAAGCGATTTCATAACGGGGGTCATCACCGGCGACTTGACAGAAGTTTGCAATCAGTATCTTGACACGCCCGTCGAACTTAAAGTGAACGGCAAATACGACGGCAGTCTCGTCCTTGTTTTCTCCGCAATTTTTAACGCCGTATCGTTCATCAGCGGGGTCAAAGACATTTATGATATAGCGGAACTTATTCGCGATTTAGCTAAAGAGCGAATTGAGAAACGGCTCGATAAAGAGTACGGAGAATATTTTGAAGTCCGCGTCGAGCGGCGGTTGCCAAATCGTCGCCACAGCGACGATTATCACGATATAGAGCATATGCCGAAACACGGGCGCATCCCGCTTGCCGTTCGTCAGGCAGAGCGTGGGATGCGCGACGCTTTCTTTTGGTATCTCCTCATTTCAAACATCGTTCTTGTCGGGATAACCGTCTCGCTTGTTATCAACGCGCTCATTAAGGTTTACTGGTGAACAGTAGTAGATTATCTGTAACAACTTCCAATAAAAAAGGCGGCGAATAATATGACAAATTGAGCGCCGATTTTGAGCGCGCGATTATTCGCTGAACGGGTCGTCAATGTAGTCGTCGTCCCATTCGGGGTCGAGGTTGTCGGTGTTACCGGTTTGGGCGGCGGCGAGCGACGGGGTTGCGACGGTCGCCAGCGTTTCTTGGGGTAACTCGCGCAGAAACGAACTCGGTTGCGCGTAATTCGCCTCGCCGTTCATATAGCGAAATTGGGTGTGCGAAATATAGACCTTCTGCCGCGCCCGCGTGATGCCGACGTAAAACAGCCGCCGCTCCTCGGCGATATCTTCTTCGTTTTTCGCCGGACTGCCGAACCGCGCGCGGCTATGCGGCAAAACGCCTTCTTCCAAACCGGTCAAAAACACCGCGTCAAATTCCAAACCCTTCGCGCTGTGCAACGTCATCAGCGTCAGACAATCGCTCGCCGGATTGAAACTGTCGATGTCGGCGACGAGCGCCACGTCTTCTAAAAATTGCGCCAACGTCCCCTCGGGATTCGTTTGCGAAAATTCGACCGCGCGGTTTAACAACGCTTCGATGTTGGCGACGCGGTCTTCCCACGCCGGGTCTTTTTCGCTTTGCCTAATGAGGTGTTCGGTCAAGCCGGACAATTCAATCAGCGCGCGCGTCGCGTCGCCGGCGCGGTCAACCGGCACCGCCAGCAACCGGCGGCACCACTCGCAAAACGTTTTCAGTTTGGCGTTTTGCCGTCCGTCGTAGCGGCGCGAAAAGTCGTCGCCGGCGAGAAATTCGACCGCCGCTACTTTTTGCGCGCGGGCTTGCGCGAGGATGCCGTCCAACGTAACGGCGCCGACGCCGACCGGACGGGCGTCCAACGCGCGGCGCAACGAAATTTCGTCCGCCGGATTGACGCGCAATTTCAGCACCGCCAAAACGTCTTTGACTTCCCGCCGGTCGTAAAAACGCACCCCGCCGACGATTTGATACGGAATTTTCGCCCGCGTCAGCGCCTCTTCAAAAGCGCGCGATTGCGCGTTCATCCGATACAAAATCGCCATCGCCGCGAGCGCGCGTCCGGCGGCTTTTTCGGCGAGAATTTGCTCGACGACCCAAAAACTTTCGGCGCGGTCGTCGCGCAGTTGCGCCGCGACAATTCTTTCGCCCGCGCCGGCGGCGGTGAACAGATTTTTTTCAATGCGATTGTCGCTATGCGCGATGAGATGATTGGCCGCCGTCAAAATGTTGCCGGTCGAGCGGTAATTTTGTTCCAACAAAACGATTTTCGCGCCGGGGAAATCCTGCTGAAAATCCATAATGTTGCGGTAGTCGGCGCCGCGCCACGAGTAAATGCTTTGGTCGGGGTCGCCGGTCGCGTGCAAGTTGTTTTCGTCGCCGACGAGCAGACGGAGCAATTTATATTGCAGGCGATTCGTGTCCTGATATTCGTCCACCAAAAGAAAACGAAATCGCCGCTGATACGCGGCGCGCAGGTCGGGCAGACGCTCCAACATTCGCGCCGTGAGCAACAGCAAATCGTCGAAGTCCACGGCGTTGGTTTCGCGCAGACGGCGTTCGTATTCGGCGTAAATTTCCACCGTCATTTTTTCGCGCCACGAATTTTGCGGCAGGTCGCTCGGATATTGCAATTGGCATTTGGCGGCGGAAATGGCGTTGGCGACGGCGGCGGGTTTAAGTTGTTGCGCGTCGAGGCGCCGGATTTTGAGAATTTGTTTGATAAGCCCCTGCTGGTCGCCGGCGTCGTAAATCGAAAAATTGCCGCGCCGCCCGTCGTCGAGACGCTCCACGTCAAAGCGCAAAAAACGCGCGCATTGCGAGTGAAAGGTGCCGACGCTTTTCGGCGCGTCGCCGGTGAGTTCGCGGACGCGCTCTTTCATTTCGCCGGCGGCTTTGTTGGTGAAAGTGAGCGCGAGAATCTGCCACGGCTTGACGCCCTGCGCCATCAGCCACGCGATACGGCGCGTGACCACGCGCGTCTTGCCGGAACCCGCGCCGGCGACGACCAGCATCGGTCCGGTGAAATGCGTGGCGGCTTGGCGCTGTTCGGGCGTGAGGTCGGCGAGAATGGCGGACATCGGGACTTTCAATTGCGAATTAAAAATTAAAAATTAAGGTGGATATTTCAAATTTTTTCTCACGGAGGCACGGAGGACGCGGAGTTTGTAGTGGAGTTATTGTCAATCGCGGTTATCGCCAAACGCGGCGGCTCTATTCAATTGCCACGCCCTTTAGGGCGTGGATAGCGTTAAAAAATGACCGGCTTTAGCCGAATGGTTTATTTGGGCTAAAGCCCGTTTCTTTTTTGCCCGTCCACCACGCCTTAAAAGGCGTGGCAATTGAATAGAGCATTTTCAATCGATATTTCTCCGTGCCTCTGCGAGAAATCTCTTTCCTTTAATTCGTGTTAATTCGTCTAATTCGTGGACTAATCTCTTGCTCTTGAATTTGTCGAGCAAGGGATAGTGCGATTGTATCCGCCGCGCCCGACGAAGGAAGTTGCCCCGCGCCTTTTTTACGCGCCGCTTTTTTTCGGAATTTCTTTTTCGCGCGAAGTTGATTTTTCGTATAATCACGTCCCTTGATTCTTATATCGCGCCTTTTATCGCGCTTTTATCGCCCCTTGGCAAACGAGGACTGTCTTATGAGCGACCCCGCCACGACTTTGGTTTCGCGCACCGGCATTCGCGACATCACCATCGAAAACGAACTGCGCACCAGTTACCTTAATTATTCAATGAGCGTCATCGTCAGCCGCGCGCTCCCCGACGCCCGCGACGGCTTGAAGCCCGTTCATCGCCGCATCATTACCGCGATGAACGACCTCCATCTCGACTATCGCAAAAAACACGTCAAATGCGCCAAAGTCGTCGGACACGTTTTAGGCAACTATCACCCGCACGGCGACTCCGCCGTCTATGACGCGCTGGTGCGCGTCGCGCAGGATTTTTCCGTCCGCTATCTACTCGTTGACGGACACGGCAACTTCGGCTCGATTGACGGCGACGGCGCCGCCGCCTACCGCTATACCGAATGCCGGATGCACCGCCTCGCCGACGAATTGTTGGAAGACCTCGACAAAGACACGGTGGACTTCGTCGATAATTTCGACGGCACCGGCGTCGAGCCGGTCGTGTTGCCGTGTAAAGTGCCGCTATTGTTATTGAACGGCACCGACGGCATCGCGGTCGGAATGGCGACGAAAATGGCGCCGCACAACTTGACCGAGGTCTGCAACGGCGTCATCGAACTTATCAAAAATCCCGACGCGACGACCGCCGATTTAATGAAGCACATCAAGGGACCGGACTTCCCGACGGGCGCGTTGATTTGCGGGCGCGAGGGCATTAAAGAAGCGTATGAAACCGGTCGCGGGCGGTTGGTGCTTCGCGCCAAATGTCATATCGAAACGCAAAAGAACGGGCGGCAGTCCATCGTCGTTACCGAAATTCCGTATCAAGTCAACAAAGCCGCGTTGCAGACGAAAATCGCCGAGGCGTTTCACGAAGACAAAATCCGCGGCATCGCGGCGATTAACGACTACTCCAACAAAGACGGCATCCGCTTGGTCGTCGATTTGAAACAAGGCGAAAACGCCGAGGTGGTGCTTAATCAGTTGTATAAATTCAGCGCTCTCGAATCGTCGTTTTCCATCAACAGCATCGCGCTCGTCAAAGGGCGCCCGGAAATTTTGCCGTTGCGGGATTTGCTCCGGCATTTCATCGACCACCGCTACGAAGTTCTGCGCCGCCGCACGATTTTTCTGTTGCACAAAGCCGAAGCCCGCGTTCATATTTTAATCGGCTTGCTCGTCGCCCTCGACAACATCGACCGCGTCATTGAACTTATCCGCAACTCGCAAACGGTCGATGACGCGAAAGCGGCGTTGCGGAAAGAATTTAATTTGTCGGACATTCAGGCGCACAGTATTTTGGAAATGCAGTTGCGCCGCCTGACCGGTTTGCAACGAAAAGAATTGGAAGACGAGCGCGACGCCCTGCTCGCGAAAATCGCCGAATATCAGGCGCTTCTCGCCGACCGGCAAAAACTGCTCGACTTAATCGTGCAGGATTGCCGCGACTTGATTGACAAATACGGCAAGAACGACCCGCGCCGAAGCGAAATCGTCGCGGCGGCGGACGAGATTAACGTCGAGGATTTAATCGCCGACGAAGAGATGACGGTCGGCATTTCGCACAAGGGCTACATCAAGCGGATTTCGCTCGACACCTATCGCAAGCAAGGGCGCGGCGGCAAAGGCGTTACCGGCGCGGCGGTGGCGGACGATGATTTTGTCGAACATTTGTTCATCGGCTCCACGCACGATTATTTGTTGTTCTTCACTTCCATCGGCAAAATCCACTGGCTGAAAATTTACGACCTGCCGCAAATGGGACGCGCCGCGAAAGGGCGTCCGCTCGTCAATTTGTTGCAGTTGGAGAACGGCGAAACGGTGCAGGCGTTGGTGCCGGTGCGCGATTTTGACGAAGCGCATTTCCTCGTGTTGGTAACGAAAAAAGGCACGATTAAAAAGACCGTGATGTCGGCTTACGCCCGCCCGCAAAAAGGCGGCATTCGGGCTATCAACATCGACGCCGGCGACGCGCTGATTGCGGCGCTCGTTACCAACGGCGAAAACGAATTGATGTTGGCGAGCCGCGAAGGGATGGCGTGCCGCTTCAAAGAATCCGACGTGCGGGCGATGGGACGCGCGGCGGGCGGCGTTATCGGAATGAATTTGGAAAACGGCGACGAGATTGTCGGCGCGATGGTGGTCTCGCCCGAAACGACGGTGCTGACGGTCGCGGACAACGGCTTGGGCAAGCGGAGTTCGTTCGAGGACTACCGCCTGACCAAGCGCGGCGCGAAAGGCGTAACCAATATGAAACTGACCGACCGCACCGGCAAAGTCGTCGCCTGTATGGCGGTGCGGGAGGACGACGACGTGGTGATTATCACGACGGGCGGAATGGTGGTGCGGACGCCGGTCAACGGTTGCCGCGTCATCGGTCGCGCGACGCAGGGCGTCAAAGTCATCGGCTTGAAAGACGACGACAAAGTGGCGACCGTCGCCCGCGCCGCCGAGGCGGAAGAGCGCGAAGACGGCGACGCCGGTCCGACGCTGAGTCAGGAAGTGCCGGAAGAGCAGAGTTGAGAAGAGCAGAGTTGAGAGTTAAAAGTTGAGAGTTGAGAATAAAGCGGAATTGTTTTTTTAAGACGCGCGAAGCGCAACCACTTTCTCAACTTTTAACTCTCAACTCTCAACTCTCAACTCTAAACTCTAAACTCTAAACTCTCAACTCTAAACTCTCAACTCTAAACTCTCAACTCTCTAAAAAAGGAGAACCACAATGCGAAACCTTTTACCGGCGATTTTGTTCGGCGTGGCGGCGCTGCTGTTCGGCGCGCCGGCGCGCGCGGCGGATAGCGATAATCTGCGAATTGCCAAAGCCCTGTCCGACGCCTACGCGGAAGTGGTCGATAAAATCGCGCCGTCGGTGGTAACGATTAACACCGAGAAAAAAGTCGCCGAAGAGGAAAGCGAGGATATTTTACCGCCCGGCTTGCCGCCGCAATTCCGCGAATTTTTCCGCCGCCGCTCGACGCCGCCGCGCCAGTATCGCTCGCAAGGCATCGGTAGCGGCTTCATCGTCAGCGCCGACGGCTTGATTTTGACCAACAATCACGTCGTCGAAAACGCCGGCAACATCAACGTAACGCTGGCGGACGGCGCGGAATTTCGCGCCGAACTCGTCGGCGCCGACCCGAAAACCGACGTGGCGATTATCCGCCTGAAAGACGCCGCCGCGCGACTGACCCCGATTGCGCTCGGCGACTCCGACAAAGTCAAGCCCGGCAACATCGTCATCGCGGTCGGCGCGCCGTTCGGACTGAAACAAACCGTTACTTGCGGCATCGTGTCGGCGACCAATCGCAACAAATTGGGCGGCGGCGAATTACGGTCGATTATGTATCAGGATTTCATTCAGACCGACGCGACGATTAACCTCGGCAATTCCGGCGGACCGCTCGTCAACCTCGACGGCGAAGCCATCGGCATCAACTCGGCGATTAGTTCCGCCAGCGGCGGCTCGGACGGCATCGGCTTTTCGATTCCCATCAATATGGTCAAATCGATTAAAGACGAATTGGTGCAAAGCGGCTCGATTACGCGCGGCTATCTCGGCGTCGGGATTCGCGATTTGGACGCGACGATGAAAAAAGCGTTGCCGGACGTGAAGAGCGGCGCGTATGTCTTGCAGACCTATCCGAACACGCCGGCGAGCGAAGCCGGAATGCAGGTCGGCGACATCATCGTGAAATTCGACGGCGCGGCGATTAACGACACGGCGCATTTGCAGGCGTTGGTCGCGAAAACGCCGGTCGGCAAAAAAGTGCCGGTCGAAATTCTGCGCGGCGACAAAACGGAAACGCTGACGGTAACGATTAAAAAACAGCCGCGAGTGTTGACGGGCGACGCGGAAAAAGGCGACGAGCCGGAAGCCGAGGTCGAAACGACGGATAAATACCACAGCGAAATTTTAGGTTTGACGGTGGCGCCGCTGACCGCGGGGAACGCGGAAGAGAAAGAAATTTACGCGGACGCGAAGGGCGTGTTAGTGGTGAAAGTCGATGACGACGGCGCCGCCGACCGCGCGAATTTGCAACGCGGAATGTTGGTCGTTTTGCTCAATCAAAAACCGGTAACGTCAATTGACGAGTTCAAGCAAATCGAGCAAACGTTGCGAGACAAAAAGTCCGCCGTGTTGCTGTGCCGCTTCGGCAAAAACAACGATGTCGTAACGTTGGAATTCGACGCGGCGAAAAAAGAAGAGGGGAAGAAATAACTGAAGAATGGAGTTGAATTTTCGCCGCCCCCGCGCCGTCCGGCGCGGGGGATTTTTTGGGGCGGTCGTCCCGATAGAGACGCGCCGGTTAATGGAAAACGGCGCGAAAAATTTTCGCGCCCCATAGGGACGTTTAGTTCGCTTCGCGAAATTTTGATAATCAATTCCTCTAATTGTTAATTGTCAATTGTGAATTGTTAATTGCTCTTTTGCCGCGCCAACATCGTCAGGGCGAGAGCGAGAATCAGCAGGGAATTTTCGTCGAAGCCGAGAACGGCGAAAGAAATCAGCGGGTAGGCGGACAAAATCAACCAACCGGCGACCGGCACGAATGATGGCGTGGACGCGCGCGGCGCGAGTTTTTTATCGAACACCTTCGCGGCGACGGCGACGACGCTCATCGTCAGCGCGATTTGCCGGTTTATCAGCCACATTCCGCCCCACGTCGTCGCCAAGCCCTTGCCGCCGCGAAACTGCAATTGCGCCGGATAAATATGCCCTAACGCCGCGCCGAACACGCCCGCCAAACCGTAAAAAATTTCGCCGCCCAGCCACAGTCCCGCCGCCGCCGCGAGCGCGCCCTTAAGCGCGTCGAGGAGCATCGTCGCGACGAAGAATTTTTTGCCGCCGACCCGTCCGGCGTTGGTCGCGCCGCCGGTGCCGCTGTGCGCGACGCGCAAATCAACCCCGCGCCGCCACTTCACCAAATAGTAGGCGGCGTTGCCGCAACCCAAAACGTAGCCGATGAAAGCGGCGAGGAAGAAAGACATGGGGAATGTTTCGTAGAAGCGGGATTATCTATAACGCGAGATACGTTTCCGGCGATATTGCCTTTATTCGGCTCGCGCGGAAATCTTTGAGGTTTCGCGTGATAATGGCGTCAATCTTTTGGGCTTGCGCGGAGGTCTCGACGACCGCGTCTTCGTAATCAAGGATATTTGATGACAGCGCCCGCGTCAGAATTTCGGCGTTGACCGCAATCACGTCGAACATTTTCAGCAACTTGCCGATAATTTTTATCACCTCGCGTTTATCGGCTAAACTTTTTTCTAAAAAATAAGACAGCGTGGTTATTTCGTGCGCGCAAACATAGCCCGCGACTTTGCCCAATACGCAGTCGTCAATTATCCGCGCCGCCGCTTCGTGTCCGGCTCTTTGGTCGAGATAATCCAACACCACATTCAAATCAAGCAAGATTTTTTTCATGGAACTCCCGCCGTAGAAATTTTTTGTCGGGGACCTTGACCCCGCCTAAAATGCCATACAACTCCGCCGTCGCCGGCGATAAAACCGGCGGCTTTTCCGCGGGCGCCGAGATTTTGCCGCGCAATTGCTGGAAATAATTTTCAATAATTTTTGAAACCGGTTGGTTCGTCCGGCGCGAAAAATCCCGCGCGAAAGCCAGCGTTCCGGCTTCTAACGTGATGGTCATTTTTCGGTTCATCGATTTGGCCTCCGTTCGACGACAGAAATTATGGATAACGCCGCTAAAAATTCAATCGCGCCTCACAGCCGTTTGCCGCGCAGAATCGCCCACGCCAGCCAGAAGCCCAACCCCATTGCCGACAGATAGCCGATGCCGGCGACGACCGCCGACAGCGGCGCGTCGGCGAAAAACGGCAGGGAGACCTGTCGCGTGAAATCCGGCGCCACCGCCAGCACCAACGAACTGCCCAATAAAATCGCGGCAATCAGCAGTCCCAGCGTGATGCGATTGCTCGCCCGCTCAATTTGGTCGCCCAATTCCTCCAATCCTTCGTGCCGGAAAATGATGCGCAACTGTCCGCCGGCGATTTTCGTCAGCAATTCGCGCAAATCGCCGGGCAGATGCTTGACCAAGCCCCACAGCCGATATGAAAACAACGCGCCGCCGAACAGCACGTTGCGCGGCGAGAGCCACTGCCGCGCGGCGCGCTTCGCGAACGCCGGCAGAATTTTGGCGAAGCGAAAATCCGGCGCCAATTTGAAAATAACGTTGGCGGCAATCGCCGCGCTTTTCGCCAATAAAATCAACTCCCGCGGCATCGTCAAACCGTGCCGCCGCGCCATCATCAACGCCTCGCCCAGCAACGCGCCGAAGTTCAAATTTTTCAACGGCGCGCCGACGTAGCGGTCTAAATACGCCGACAAGTCCTGCCGGAACGCCGCCGCGTCGCCGCCGCCGTGTCCGAGGTCGGCGCAAATATCCGCGACGGTGTCCAGGTCGCCGTGGTTCAACGCCAGCAACAACGCCAGCAAATTCTGCCGCGTTTCGCCGGTCAAATGCCCGACTTGTCCGAAGTCGATAAAGCCGATGGCGCCGTCCGGCAAGCGCAATAAATTGCCGGCGTGCGGGTCGGAATGGAAAAAACCGGCGATGAAATACTGGTCTAAAAAACAGTTGGCGAGCGCCGCCGCCAAGCGCGCGTCCGGCGTGGCGTCCGTCAGCGGCGTGCCCGCGAGTTTTTCTTCGACCAGCACGTTGCGCGTCGTGTATTGCCAAAAAATTTGCGGGGCGCGCGCTCCCGTCGGCGCGAAAGACCAAAAACCCGCCGGACGCGCATACGCCGTCGCGAATTTCTCGGTCGCCGCCGCTTCGTTGACAAAGTCGAGTTCGCCGAGCAAGCCGCGCGCGAATTCCTCGACCAACACCGCCGGCGACAACGCCGCCGCTTCCGGCAAATTGCGCTCGACGATTTCGGCGAGAAAACGCAACAGCGACAAATCCTCGCGCATCTGCCGGTCGGTGTCGGGGCGTTTGATTTTGACAATCACCGCCTCGCCGGATTTCAGCGTCGCGGCGTGGACTTGTCCGATACTGCCGGACGCGAGCGGCGTTTCGTCGAAACGCGCGAAGATTTCCTCCGGCGCGCCGGACAATTCCGCGACGAGCATCGGGCGAATTTCCGCGAACGGCAACGGCGAAACCTTGCTTTGCAGACGCGCCAAGCCCGCCAAAAATTCCGGCGGCAACAGGTCGGCGCGGGTGGCGAGCATCTGCCCGAATTTGATGAACGTCGCGCCCATTTCTTCGAGCGCCAGCGCGAGTTGTTCGGCGAAACCGGCGCCCGCGGCGTCGTTTTTTTGATTGGCGACGCGGACGCGGTCGCCGATGCCGAGCAACCGGTATAAACCCGCTTTCCACAACACCGCGCCGAAACCGTGCCGCGCCAAAATCAAAACGATTTGGCGCAGACGCTTCAAGTTTAGAAAAGTGGTTTTGAGGTTGGTCAGCACGGCGGTTTTATTTTGGGGAAGGGGAAACTGAGGTTACGCGCAAAAATAAGAAATTTTTACCGCCAAGTCGCAAAAAAAATCCGCTCTATTCAATTGCCACGCCCTTTAGCGCGTGGCAATTGAATAGAGACCGGCGCGTAACGTGAGTTACGAATATAGAAATTACGAATCGACCGGAGCGCGACCGAATCGACTGTTCCCGCCGAATTTCTATTTGCTTCCATACACCTTTTCGCTGTCGAAGACCTTGACGCCTTGTTCGGCGAGCGCGCCGGATTCGGTGACGCGCCACGAGAAGCAACTGCGATAACCGGTGTGGCAGGCGCCGCCGTTTTGTTTGATTTTGATGAGCAGGGTGTCGCGGTCGCAATCCAGAAACACCGCCTTAACTTCCTGCGTGTGTCCCGACGTTTCGCCTTTGACCCAGTATTTTTGGCGGCTCCGGCTCCAATAAGAACAAAGCTTTTTCTCCAACGTTTCGCGCAAACTGTCGCGGTTCATATACGCCAACATCAACACTTCGCCGGTTTCGTCGTCCTGCGTGATGCACGGAATCAAGCCGTCGGCGCTGTATTTCAGATTGTCCAAAAATGACCAGTCCATTTTTCGCCCCCCTTTTTATCAATTAAGAATTAAGAATTAACAATTAACAATTAAAAATTAACAATGGTAAAGTTTGACGGTCAAAATCGCTTAGCGCCGTTTTGATAATTACTCCTCAATTGTTAATTTTTAATTGTTAATTGCTCTTACAAAAATCTCTCCATCATCGTTCTTACGTCGCCGACCAAGCGCGCGATTTCGTTTTCGCTATCGACGAGCGCCTGCGTCAAGAGCGCGTTTTCGTCTTTGCGGGCTTGCAGTTCGACCAACATTTTGTAGCGCACGGTCTCGTCCTGCGGCGAGCGGTTGAGCAAACGCCGGCGCAATTCGCGTTGCGCTTCTTTGGCTTCGCGCAACGCCAACACGGTTTTCGCTTCGAGTTTGCGCTGGCTTTCCTCTAAAATCGCGTTGGTGGCAAGGGCGACGCGCAACTCGCGGTTCAGCCGCTCGACCTCGCGCCCTAATCCGTCTTTCGTCCGGCGCGGCGCCTTGGGTTCGCGGCGCGCGCCTTCCAAGCCCGCCAAAGCCGAGCGTTTTTCTTCCAAATCATTTGCCGACGGCATCATCGTGGTTTGTCCTGTATGAGGGAAATTAACAATTAACAATTCACAATTAACAATTAAAAATTGAGGAGCAACTGCTCAAAATGGCGCGGAGCGATTTTTACCGTCAAACTCCACCATTGTTAATTGTTAATTGTTAATTTTTAATTGCTCTTTCTTTATCGGCAAAATTCCGTCCGCGCCGTTACGCTCTTTGCTAATAGTTGACGGCGGGCTAACATTGCCCTCTCCCGCTTGCGGAAAAATTTATGCCCAACGCGCCCGCGCAGACCTGTCCCGAATGTCACTATCAGTTCGTCGCCGCCGGACTGGGGGCGCGCGTTTTTTGCCCGCAGTGCGGACACGGTTTCAACGCGGCGGGCGACGCCGCCGACAGTTTCATCGCCTCCGAAACCATCGTCATCAATCCGTTTCTCACCGACAACGCCTCCGCCGCGTCCATCGACGCCTCCTTAATGGACGACGCGGGGGCGGACGCTTCTTTGGCGACGCCGCTCGACTTTTCTTTCGACCGCCGCACGCCGCAACGTTTCGGCGACTACGAAATCATCGCGGAAATCGCGCGGGGCGGGATTGGCGTGGTCTATCGCGCGCGGCACCGTTTTCTGAACCGCGTCGTCGCGCTGAAAGTCCTGCGTTCCGGCGCCAGCGCCAGCACGGAGGATGTCGCGCGGTTTATGCGCGAAGCCAAAGCCGTCGCCTCGCTGACCCATCCGAACATCGTCCATATGCACGAGTTCAGCATCGAACACGGACTCTATTATTTCACGATGGACTTTATCGACGGCGCATCGCTCGACCGGCTGATGGAACGCGAGCCGCTCTCGCCCTATCGCGCCTGTGAAATTATCGAGACCATCGCCCGCGCCATTCATTACGCGCACACGCGCGGCATCGTCCATCGCGACCTCAAACCCGCGAACGTGATGATTGCCCGCGACCTCCGCCCGCTCGTCACCGATTTCGGCTTGGCGGTGAATTTGGACGCCGAACACGAGTCGGAGCGAATGACCCACAGCGGCGCGATTATGGGAACGATTCCCTACATTCCGCCCGAACAGGCGTCCGGCAAAGTCGAACTGATTAGCCCGCGCAGCGACGTGTATTCGCTCGGCGCGACTTTTTACGAAATGTTGGTCGGACGCCCGCCGTTTTCGGGCTTGACGCAATACGAACTGTTACAGCGCGTCATCAACCAAAATCCGGTCGAGCCGCGCCGCATTAAGCCGCACGTCGCCAGCGACCTGCAAACGATTTGCCTGAAATGTCTCGAAAAAGAACCGGCGCGGCGTTACGTCTCGGCGCTGGCGCTGGCGGAGGACTGCCGCGCGTTTTTGCGCGGCGAGCCGATTGCGGCGCGACAACAAACCGTGTGGTATCGCCTGCGGCGCTTCGTGCGGCGGTATCCGGCGCAATGCCTGCTCGCGGGCTTGGTGGTGCTGTTCGGCTTGGCGCTCGACCTGACGCGGCGGCAAGTGATGAGCGCGCAAAAAGAATTGAGCGCGATTGTCGGCGAACATCAACTCATCGTCGGCGAAAAGCAAAAACTCGACGCGCGAATTGAGCGGTCGCTCCGCCCGGACTTCGCGTTGCAACTCGGCGACCACCACAATTTAACGTTCAGTCCGAGCGGCGCGCGCAACCGGCAGACGTGTTGGTATAATCCGGTCGTCGCCACGCCGCGCCCCGACCGCTTGCAGATTCGTCCGCTCGACGATTTCCGTTTTTCGGCGTTCGGCGCGCCGGTAAATTTGCCGCCGCGCTATCAAATCGACGCCGCGTTCGTCACCGGCGACCTCGACCCCGGCGGCTACGTCGAAATTCTGCTCGGCGTGGACGGCGATTTTCGCGCCGACCGCTCGGCGACGTTGCATTTGCGCTTGGCGACCAACGGCGCTCGTCTTATTGACAACGAAACGACGCTCGTTGAAAATTCCGCGTTTTCGCTTCAGCCGCAGACCGCTTACGCGCTGACGATTGCCGTCGGCGCCGCCGAAACGCCGATTAACGCCACGCATCGCTCGCTGTGGCTCGCGGTCAACGGGCAAAAAATCCTCAACGCGGAAGTGTCGGCGGACGCGGCGCTGACCAACGAAAAATTCGCCGCGCTCGCCTGCCGCGGCGCGACGATTGGCTTGCAAAAATTTAACCTCAGCATTCCGGGATTAAGTCAGGAAATGGTCGCCAGTTTGCTCGAAATCGGCGACGAATTGTCCTCGCATCCCGAAGACAAAAAATTGGCGCGGACGCTCTACCGGCGCGTGTTGCAAGAGCGGGTGCCGGTGAGCGTGTTGTTGCGGACGTATTTCGGTTTCGCCAAAACGGCGGCGGGCAACGCGCCGGACGCCATCTTGGACGACTTGCGAAGCGCCTACGCGCAGTTGACGGAAAATATCCAAATGCGGCGCGGCGAGCGCAACTTCGTCGGCGAACTGCCCTACGGCTACGGTTTGGTGTTAGCCGCGCTCGGCGACTACCGCGACGCCCTGCCCTTTTTCCGGCAGGCGTGCCGCGAGGCGGAAATCGCCGGTCGCGAGCCGGCGCCGCCCGCCCGCGGCGCGTGGCGTTTCGCGCCGACCGGCATGGCGCCGGAAGCCGATTGGTTCGCGCCGGATAAAATTTTCGCGCCGGACGCGCCGGCGAAGCCGTGGCAAATTATCAAACCGTTCACCGACGGACACGTGGACTTGCCGCCGGTAACGGCGGGCGGCAACGAAACGCGCCGCTATTTGCTGTTGGTTTATCCGAGCGACGCCGCGACGACGGCGCTCGTGAACGCGCCGCCGGACACGCCGCTGTGGCTGAACGGCGCCGCCCTACCGTCCGAAAAAAACGCGCCCCGCCTTGCCGCGCTGACGAGCGGCGACAATTATTTGTTGTTGTCGTTGCCGCTCGCCGCGACGACGCTGAATTTGACCGTCGAGGTTAAATCGTGGACGAGCGTCAACGTGTTCGGTTTGTTGGCGCGAATGGACGAGACCGTGTCGTTGCTCGCGACCGGCGATTACGCCGCCGCGACGCGGGCGGTGGCGGCGCTCCGCGCCGACGGCGTCGCGACGATTTTGCGGGAAAAATATCCCAACGACTTGGCGGCGCGAAATTATTTTACCAACATCTGGTCGCCGTTGGACCGTCTGCTTGCCGACCACGCCGGTTTTTCGCGCCCGCGCTTGTCTTTGGCGGTGGCGACGTTGGAAGTTCTGCGCGAGTTAGGACCGGCGGAAACGTTGCGGAAGCGCGAATTGGCGCGGCGCTATAACGAAGTCGCGGAAATTTACGTGGCGTTCGCCAAAGCGGCGAAAACCGCCAAAGACCGCGCCGACGCGCTGGCGGCGGCGAGCCACTGGTTGACGACGGCGGAAAAATTGGCGGAAAATTGGTATGTGCCGGAATTGACGCACGCGGAATTTTTATATCAGCGGCAAATTTCGCGCCGCGCGGCGACGGCGCGCTTTGACGAATTGCGCGAGCGTTATCCGCACGAAGTCGATTTGCGCGTGGACTTGGCGGAATTTTTATTGGCGGCGGACAAACGCGATTTGGACACCGGCGAGCCCCTGCCGCCGGAGCCGCATTTAGCCGAAGCGGCGATGCGCGAGGCGCTGACCCTGCCCGGCGGCAAAACGGCGGCGACGTTTGAAATGCTGGCGAAAATTTTGGCGGCGCTCGGCAACAAGCCGCAGGCGCTCGTCGCCGCGCAACAGGCGCTCGCGTTGGAAGACACGCCGGAAATCCGGGAATTTATCCGGCGGGCGAGTCAGTAGCGCAATTAACAATTTACCATTAAAAATTAACAATGGCGGAGTTTGATGCTTAAAAATCGCTTCGCGAAATTTTGATAACCCACTCCTCAATTGTTAATTGTGAATTGTTAATTGTTAATTTTCTAAAACCGAAAAATCAGGAACTGCAAATGTCCGGCGATTTATACGGGATTGTTTCCGACATTCACGGCAACGCCGCGGCGTTCGCGGCGGCGCTGGCGGCGCTGAAAGAATTGGGCGCGACGAAGATTTGCTGTCTCGGCGATATTGTCGGCTACGGGGCAAGTCCGGCGGAATGCGTCCAAATGGCGCGCGACCATTGTCAGTTCATCATCCGCGGCAATCACGACAGTCAGGTGTTGCCGCCGCGCCATCCCGATATGCGCGCCGAAGCCCTCGCCGCGCTCGAATACACCGGCAAAATTTTATCGCCCGCCGATATTGAGTGGCTGAAAAAGTTGCCGACGCTCCTGACGCCGGACGAGATGTTCGTCACCTGCCATGGGGCGTTGACCACCCCCGACGATTACATTCTCACGACCGAAGCCGCGCTCACCAATTTGAATTTGTTGGAGCGCCGCAACGACGGCAAAAATCTCTGTTTTTTCGGACACACGCACTTGCCGATGGCAATCACGCGGCACGGCGCGAAAACCAATCTGACCGCCGGCGGGAAAATCATCATCGACCCGACAAAATCCTACCTCATCAATCCGGGGAGCATCGGACAACCGCGCGACAAATCGCCGCTCGCGTCGTTGGTTACGTATTCGCCGTTCGACGGCAGCGTAACCTGGCACCGGATAGAATACGACATCCGCGCCGCGCAGGAAAAAATGAAAGAAGCCGGCTTGCCCAAATGGGTCTGGCAACGACTGTCGCTCGGCAAATAAGCGCGTTAGTTCCATTAAGAATTAAGAACGCAAAATTAAGAATTGAGGTTACGCGCGTCAACCAAATTCGCGCGGTCGTTAATCGCCCCACGCTTTAGCGTGGGGACAAGAGCGGATAAAAAATCACCGGTTTTAGCCGAATAAAGGAATTTGGGCTAAAGCCCTTTCTCTTTTTCAACTTTCTCCCCCACGCTAAAGTGTGGGGCAATTAAAAGCGGAAAGCGTGGGGGCAATTAAGAGCGGCGCGTAACGTTCACGCCTTTCCCGCCGATTACTGGCAATCCGCTTTTCCCTTTTCCCTTTTCCCTTTTCCCTCTTAACTCTCAACTCTCAACTCTAAAAAAATGACCATCAGCCATTTCTCAATCGTCCGACCGGTGGTAACCACAGTGCTGATGTTGCTGTTGGTGGTGTTCGGCGGGTTGTCGATTAGCCGGCTGGCGGTCAGCGAATATCCGAAAGTTGACACGCCCACCATCTCCATTTCCACCGCCTACACCGGCGCGTCCGCCGCCGTCGTCGAAACCAAAATCACCCGCATCATCGAAGATTCCGTCGCCGGCATCGAAGGACTGCGGTCGATAACCTCGTCCAGCCGCGACGGCACTTCGCGCATCACGTTGGAATTTTTCGCCGACCGCGACATCGACGGCGCCGCCAACGACGTCCGCGACAAGGTCGCCCGCGTCGCCAACCGCCTGCCCGACGAAGCCGACGCCTCCGTCATCGCCAAATTCGACGCCGGCGGAATGCCGGTGATGATTCTCGCCCTCAGCAGTAATTCCCGCTCGCGAATGGAACTGACCGACTATGTCAACCGCTATTTGTTAGACCGCTTTTCGGTCATCGACGGCGTCGCCAGCGCCGATATTTTCGGGCGCGAAGACCCCGCCATTCGCATCTGGTTAGACCGGCAGGCGATGGCGGCGAAAGGCGTTACCGTCGGCGATATCGAGGACGCGCTCCGCCGCGAAAACGTCGAAACGCCCGGCGGGCGCATCGAATCCGCCGCCCGCGAATTTACCGTCCGCCTCGCGCGGCAATATCATCAGCCCGACGATTTCGCGGCGCTGGTTATCGCGCGCGCCGCCGCGCGCGGCGACTTAATCCGCTTGCGCGATATCGCGACCGTCAATCTCGAACCGCGCCGGTTGCGGCAGGCGTTCGCCATCAATCGCGAGCCGATGATTGGCATCGGCATTTTCAAACAATCCACCGCCAACACGCTGTCCGTCGCCGCCGCCACGCGCCGGCTGACGGACGCCGTCGCCGCCGAACTGCCCGCCGATATGAAAATCATCATCCGCCGCGACGATTCGCAATTTATCAACGCCGCGGTGCGCGAAGTCAGCGCGTCGTTAATCGTCGCCACCGCGCTGGTTATCGCCGTGATTTTTTTCTTTCTCGGCAACGTCCGCGCCGCCGCGATTCCGGCGCTCACCGTGCCGATTTCGCTCGTCGCCGCTTTTATCGTCCTCCAACTCTGCGGTTTCAGCATCAATTTATTGACGCTTCTCGCGCTGGTGCTGGCGATTGGCTTGGTCGTGGACGACACGATTGTGATGGTGGAAAACATTCACCGCCGCGTCGAAGAGGGCGAGCCGCCGCTTCTCGCCGCGGTGCGCGGCGCGAAACAGGTCTTCTTCGCCGTCGTCGCCACGACGGTGGTTTTGGTCGCGGCGTTTATGCCGATTTGTTTGTGGCAGGGGCAAACCGGACGGCTGTTCACCGAATTTGCCGTAACGATTACGGCGGCGGTGCTTTTTTCGACGGCGGTCGCGCTAACGCTGACGCCGATGTTATGCTCCAAACTTTTCCGCCCGCGCGCCGAAGATTCGTTTTTGACCCGCCTCGTTGACGGCGTGATGGCGCGCGTCGAAAAATTTTATCTCGCCGGATTGCGCCGTTTTACCCGCCACCGATTTTTGGCGGCGTGCGCCTTTGCCGCGCTGTGCGTGTTGACGGCGCTCGGCTGGCAACGGTTGCCGTCCGAGTATGAGCCGCAGGAAGACCGCTCGGTGGTGATGATGCGCCTGACCGCGCCGGAAGGCACGAATTTTTACGCGATGCTCGACAACGCCGCCGCGGTTACGGACGCGGTTTATCCGCTCGTCGATAGCGGCGTGGCGACGAGTTTTATGTCCGTCGTGCCGTCGTTCGGCGGCGGCGACGGGGCGGTAAATCGCGGCTTCGGCATTTTTGAATTGGTCGAGCCGGAGCGCCGCGCGCTGTCGGCGGCGGGACTGATGAGCAAGTTGCGCGCCGAAGTCGCGCCGTTGCCCGGCGTGCGCGTGCAACCGTTTTTGCCCGCCGGTATCGGGGCGCGCGGCTCGCCGGTGCAGTTTGTCATCGGCGGTCCCGACTACGACGAATTAGTCCAATGGCGCGACCGGATTCTCGCCGCCTGCGCGACGTATCCGGGGCTGACCGATGTCGATTACGACTACAAAGAAACGACGCCGCAATTTCACATCAACATCGACCGCGACCGCGCCGACGCGCTCGGCGTGTCGGCGAAAACGATTGGCGACACGTTGGAAACGATGCTCGGCTCGAAACAGGTAACGACGTTCGTTGACCGCGGGCGCGAATACGACGTGGTGTTGCAAGCCGGGCGCGAAAGCCGCGCCGGTCCGACCGACCTCAACAACCTTTACGTCCGCTCGACGCGGGGCGAATTGTTGCCGCTCGACAGCGTGCTGAAAATCAGCGAACGCGGCGAGGCGGGGGATTTAAGCCGGTATAACCGCGTGCGCGCCATCACGATTAGCGGCAACGTGGCGTCGGGGTATGCGCTCAGCGACGCGCTGAAATTTTTGCAAGACACGGCGAACCGCGAACTGCCAGAATACAAACAGATTTTTTACAAAGGGCAGTCGAAGGATATGTTGGAAAGTTCGCAGTCGATGGCGCTGATTTTCCTGCTGGCGCTGACGGTTTCGTATTTGACGCTTTCCGCGCAATTTGAGTCGTTCGTCGCGCCGGCGGTGGTGATGCTGACGGTGCCGCTCGGTTTGGTCGGCGCGGTGGCGGCGCTGAACTGGCTGAATTTGACGCTGAACATTTACTCGCAAATCGGCGTGATAATGCTGATTGGCTTGGCGGCGAAAAACGGGATTTTGATTGTCGATTTCGCCAACCAATTGCGCGACGGCGGCGCGCCGTTCGCCGAGGCGGTTTTTCAGGCGGCGAAGTTGCGCTTACGTCCGGTGCTGATGACGGGAATTTCGACGGTGGCGGGGGCGTTGCCGTTGTTGCTCGCGACGGGCGCGGGCGCGATGAGCCGGCGCAACTTGGGGGCGGTGGTCGTTTTCGGCGGTTTTACCTCGTGCGTCCTGACGCTGTTCGTCGTGCCGCTAGCGTATTTATTGCTAATGAAATGGAGCGGCTCGCCGCAAGAAATCGCGCAAAAATTAGCGGCGCTCGAAGCCAAAAATAATCCGCTTAATGATTAGACCGGTTTCCTAATTGCGGGGCGCGACCGTTGGACGCCGCGCTTGTTTTTTCGCCGCGACTGCCCCGTTCAGCATTTCAATGCGTGCCTCTAACGGTATCTCCTGCCATATATCAACCAAATACCGCAAACTCTCGTCTCTTATCCAACGGTTGAAATTATCGCCGCTCCGGCTTCTGATTTCACCCGTGGCATATCGCTCGTCTATATCTTCCGACTGACATTCGAGCGCCTGCGCCAATTTACGTAAATTAGCCACACCGACGCCATTCCTGCCCGCCTCATACTGCGAAATCATTCCCTGTCTTATTCCCGACATTTGCGCCAATTAACTTTGGCTTAAATGCTTGGCAACCCGCAATTTTTTTAGTCGGTCGGCGATACTCATTCTCTTCCCTTTTCTTGTCGTAAAAATTCTATTTCTCCGTTGACTTAATCTAAAATACAGTCATACCAAATATCTAATCTACAATAGGACGGACGGTAAAAACGTTTTGCGGAAATTTAGTCGCGCTTCTTTTCGTTAATCAAGACGGAATGAATGGTCGGATTTTTCGGCTTTAGCCGAACGATAGTTTGGGCTAAAGCCCATTGTTTAAAGGGACGCTGACCACGCGCTAAAGCGTGTGGCAATTTGGAAAGCACACTAACCTTCGCTTCGCTCGGTTTGAATAGAGCGAACCCAATAAATCCTCGGCGCTGAGAAGTGTGGGGATTTTTGGGGGCGGCAACTTCCGCCCTCGTCATTGCGATTTTACCGTAAATCGGCTAACATTTCGCGCACCTAATTTTTGCGACAAGGAGAAAAGCGATGACTACCCAAACGCTGAATTCCCATTCGGATAATTTCACGCAAGAACTGCGGGCATATCAAGCCGAAACCGCCCGACTAATCCGCGAATCTCGCGAACGCCAAGAAAAAGACGCTCGCGAATTTCGCGAACGCCAAGAAAAAACCGACTGGCAAATACAAGAGACCGCTCGACAACTGCAAGAACTCGGCAAGAAAGTTCAAGCCACGACCGAGAATGTCAACGGCATCGCCAAAAGCAACGGAATGTTTGCGGAAGAGTATTTTTTTAATGCTATAGCGGCAAAACAGACCTTCGGCGGCATACATTTTGATTCGGTGCAACGCAATCGCGAACGTATTCGTCGCCTGCCTGACGGACAACGCCTGCAAAGCGAATTCGATGTGCAATTGACG
>JAISJR010000041.1 GCA_031261425.1 Planctomycetota bacterium | reverse complement strand
GAGAGATTTTTTTGTCCACGAATTACACGAATTACACGAATTAAAGAGCCGAAAAACGGACAAAAATTCGTGTTAATTCGTCTAATTCGTGAAAATTCGTGTTAAGTTCTTTTCGTGTTCTTTCGTGGCTTCTCTTTTTTTTACGCGTAACACGAGTTTTTAAGATGCGCGAAGCGCAACCTCCGCTTAACTCTCAACTCTCAACTCTAAACTTTCAACCAGCGTTCGCATATCCGGCGGCAACGGCGCGGAAAAGGTCAGCGCTTCGCCGGTGAGCGGATGCGCGAACGCCAATTCCGCCGCGTGCAA
Organism: Planctomycetota bacterium; assembly: GCA_031261425.1. Classification (GTDB taxonomy): domain Bacteria; phylum Planctomycetota; class SZUA-567; order SZUA-567; family SZUA-567; genus MS499-59. Next base: position 35,602 of record JAISJR010000041.1, on the reverse strand, counting down.
CGCCTGTCGCGTCATCAGCGGCGCGGTCTCACCGGCTTTTTCGCCGCGCAAAGTCGCGAGCGAAATCTCGCTTTCGCGCCCGTAAAGCGCGTCGCACAAAACCGGCGCGCCGACGGATTTTAAGTGCAGGCGAATTTGATGGGTGCGACCGGTTTTCAGGTCACATTCGACCAACGCGACCTCGCCGCGCGTCGCGAGCGTCCGGTAAAAAGTCAGCGAGTATTTGCCGCCGCTACTTTCGCGCGGGACGAAGCGCAAACGTTGCCAGTCCGCCGCCTGGCGCATAATGTAGCCCTCCACTTTGCCGGCGGGCGGGCGCGGCAAACCGCGCGTGAGCGCGAGATATTTTTTGCGGACGGCGCGGGCGGCGAATTGCGCGGCTAACGCCTGATGCGCGGCGTCGGATTTGGCGGCGACGAGACAGCCGGTCGTGTCCCTATCCAACCGGTGGACGATGCCGGGGCGGAGTTCGCCGCCGATGCCGGAGAGGTCGCGGCAGTGCCCAAGGAGCGCGTTGACCAACGTGCCGGTTTCGTGCCCCGGCGACGGATGCGCGACCAAACCGGCGGGCTTGTTGACGACAATGACGGCGGCGTCTTCGTAGAGAACGTCAAGCGGTAGGTTTTCCGGCGCGGCGGACATTTCCACCGGACGCGGAATTTGCAGGCAGACCGTTTCGCCGCCGCGCAATTTTTGTCCGGCTTTGGCGGCGTTGCCGTTGAGGGTCGCCAAGCCGCCGGCGACGAGTTGTTGCAAAAAAGTGCGCGAAAAATCCGGCGCGACGCGCCCTAAAAATTTATCAAACCGCTCGCCGCCGGTCTCGACGACAAACTCGCGCGTCTCGTCAATCGTCGTTTGGTAGCGCATTGTTTTAAGGGGTTAGGTAAAAGTTTCGCCGGAAAATCTGTTCACCAACCCCTCTCCTCTAATCCCTCTTCCCTCACGCCGTCGCGGCGGATGGCTCGTCGTTGACCGGTTCGATTTTTATGGAAAAGTCGCCGATAATCGCCAAGCCCCGCAACAGCGCCGTGCCGGGTTTGCTCAATGACAAGACGCTAATCGCCGCCGCAATGACGAAACCGGCGAACGCCCATTTGCTCAGCCGCGCCAGCCAAACGTCCATCGCCAACTTCGGTTCAAGCGCGGACTTAAAATGCGCCGTCAAAAAGTCGCGCCATTCCGGCGAAAGATACACGCCGAGCGCCAAACCCGCCACGCCGAGCGCGACGACGGCAAGCGCCAACCGCGCGAAACCGCGCGGCGCCATTACCGCCGGAAAAGTAACGAGCAATTTGCCGACGGCGTAGAGCAAAATCAACGCGCCGATAACGATGCCGAGCCCGCCCAAGCCGCCGCGCACCGCCGGAAAAAATAACAAGCCAAAACTTAATCCGATGCCGACCGCGCATAATGCCGCGGTTTTAATTTTGGCGCGGGGCGGCGCGGGTGTTGCCATTACGTCGAACATAATTGTTTCCTCTCTTTTTTAGGTTCGCAAATTATTGGAAGCGAATTGTAATTATTTGGCGGGGCAAAAGCAAAAAGTTGAGAGTTGAAAGTTAAAAGGTGGTTGCGCTTCGCGCACCTTAAAAATAAAACTCCGCTTTCTCAACTCTCAACTTTCAACTCTAAACTCTCAACGCTAAACTATGTTCATTCCCACTCGCAACGCCTTGTTTTTCGGCGCCGCCATATTTATCGGCACGGCGGCGGCGTGGTTTTTACCGGTCGCTCTCATCGGCGCGGCGGGCGTCTTTTTATTATTCGCGGTCTTGGCGCTCGTCGATTTTTACCGCTTGCGCGGCGGGAAAAAGCACCTCGCTATTCAACGCCTCGCGCCGGCAATCGCGCCGCGCGGCGTTGATTTTTCCGTTGAACTCCTCGTCAAAAATCACGCGCCGCGAGCCGTGTCCCTACGACTGCGCGACGTTCCGCCCGCGCTCGCCGCGCCGCCGTTAATTATCCGCGATTTAACGATTGCCGCCAAATCCGACGCGCGCCTGACTTACACCCTGAAAATAAGCCGCCGCGGCGAATATGCGTTCGGCGCGACGTGGTGGCGCGAGCGCGGATTTTTGTTTGCCGCGCAATGGTCGGCGGAGGCGGCGGAAACTACCGTCAAAATTTATCCCGAAGCAATCGCCGCTTCCGACGAATTGGCGGCGGCGCGCGGCGCGGCGACCGCCGAAAAATTGCGCGCGCGCGACCGCGGCGCGGGAATGGAATTTTTGCATCTCGCCCCGTTTCGGCGCGGCGACGCCTTGCGCCATATCGACTGGCGCGCCAGCGCCCGCCGGCAAAAACTGATGGCGCGCCGCCACCAAATCGAGCAACATCGCGAGGTGCTGATTTTGCTCGACAGCGGGCGGCTGATGGGTTTGGAAATCGGCGGCGGTAGCAAACTCGACTACGCGGTCAACAGCGCGTTGATGTTAGGCGTGGTCGCCGGTCGGCGCGGCGATAAATGCGGATTAGGCGTGTTCGCCGATAAAGTCGTCGCCTATTTGCCGCCGCAAAATCGTTATCAACCCGCGTGGCTCGCCGGACAACTGGGCGCGCTCAAAGCCGAATTTCGCGAAACGGATTTTCGCCCGATTTTCGCCACGCTCCAAGAGCGCCAGAAAAAACGGGCGCTTATCGTCGTGCTGTCCGACCTCGCCGACGACCTCGCCAGCGCCAATTTTCGCACGGCGCTGACGATTTTGGCGCGGCGGCATTTGGTCATTTTCGCGGCGTTGCGCTCGCCGCAGTTGCGGCAACGACTCGACGCGCCCGCCGCCGCTTGGCGAGATGCCGCCGAACAAGCCGTCGTGTATCGCCTCGAACGCGACCGCGCCGCCACGTTGCAAACGCTGTCCCGCGGCGGCGTGGAAGTCATCGACGTCGTCCCGACCGAACTGACCGCGCCGCTACTCAATCGCTATCTACAAGTAAGGGAAAGCGGACGGCTGTGAATTTAGAGTTGAGAGTTTAGAGTTGAGAGAGTGGAGTTTTATTTTTATAGATGCGCGAAGCGCAACCTTTGCTCAACTCTCAACTCTAATCTCTAAACTCTAAATTTCAGGCAATCGTAAAACTCCGATGCCGGTCGGTCGCCGGTTGGCGGCAACTATTGACGGTTTCGACCGCGGCAAAACGCGGTCCGCGATTTAGCCAACGCAAAAATTCCGCGAGCGGCGCGTCTTCGCCTTCCGCCCAAACCTCCACGCTATCGTCGGGATTGTTGCGCACCCAGCCGGTCAAGCCGAGACGTTGCGCCTCGGCTAACGCCGCGTAGCGGAAGCCGACGCCCTGCACACGCCCGTAAATCTGCACCGATAATGCGATTGTCATTTGACTTAAGAGGGAAAAGGAAAAAGGGAAGAGGGAAAAGGATTTTAAGATGATTAAGGGATTTAAGAAACGCGCGATTTTCTACTTTTCCCTTTTCCCTTACTTAACTCTCTACTTTTCCCTCTTCCCTTATCCCTTTTCCCTCTCTTTCTCCTATTTCGACGTAAAGAATCGTCGCGCCCGCCACGCCGAGCGGCAACAATAAAAACGCCGTAAGCGGCACGGCGAATATAATTAACGCCATCGAACCGAAGCCCGTAAGCGCCATTTTTCGCGCGCGCCCAGCGGCGATTTTTTCGGCGTAAGTCCAATTATGCCGCGAGAGCGGCGCGTCCAACCAACCCAGTCCGGTGAAATAACTGTTCAGCAAAAACCACGCCGCGTGCCCGACGACCGGCACCAATAACAACGGCAAGGTCAGCAACAGCCAGAAAATCTGCCGCGCCAACATCCGCGTCGCGCTCGCCACACTAAGCCAAACCGAACGCGCGAACGGCACGCCGTCCGCGACGGACGCGCGTCCGGTCAAATGCGCTTCGCATTTTTCCGACAAGCCGTCGATAAACGGCGCGGCGACGATTTGCCCGACCGCCGCGAAAGTAAAATATCCGCCCGCCGCCAACACCGGCACGCCGACCAAATAGCGCAAAAATTTGCCCGCCGCGTTCAGATTTTCCGCCAACCACGCGCCGCAACCGCCCCAAAATTGCCAATCGAAATGCCACCATTCATAGCGCGAGAGCAACCACAGCGCCGCCGCGAACAGCGCCGCGTAGAGAATGATATTCGCGACGAGCGGCGCGAGCGCCCAACGCCACGTGCGCGGCGCCGCCAACAACAACCGCGCGCCGCGCCACGGCAGAAGACAACCGGAAAAGTAGTCGCGATAGAAATGCATCGGCAAGGGGTTAGGGGAAAAGGGAAAAGAAATTCCGGCTCTTTCGCGTTTTTCGTGCCTTTCATGGACAAAGGCGCGGTTCAGGTCTATTGATTTTGCCGCCCTTGACAACTTTGGGCGGAACGATAAACTTCGCGCCCTTTCGGTTCGATACTACATACGCGGCGGTTTTGCCGGACAACCGCTATAAATTGTGGTTTGCCGGCAGATGGTAAAAAATAACTTATCCTCGAATTTATTACTCTTGCCGATTACCCAACCATTAACTTTTTTATCGAAAAGGAGCGCCAAAATGGAAATGATGGAATTTTACGAAAAAGTCGAGCGGCACCCGGACTTGACCGGCGAAAGCGTCAATCGCGGCGACGCGCCGTCGGTGGTGGTGCGGCACAAAAGCGGGATTGCGACGTGTCTGCCGATTGCCGCGATTTTGCGGGCGAACTGGGAAATTGTCGAAGAGGTCTTGCTCGGCAAGCGCGAGCCGGTGGTTTTGCAACATATGACGCGCGTCGTCGGCTATTTCTCGCGCATCGACAACTGGAATAAGTCGAAAATCGGCGAACTCCACGACCGCGAACGCGGCAATTACGTCCTGCCGGTCGCCGGTTAAATTATGGCTTGCCGCCGAAAATTTGTGCTTGACTTCTGCCGGTTATGACGATAATACACTCATCCACGCGGCGAAATGCCGTCCCCGCAATGCCTTCGGGCGGCGGGTTTTTTTATGGAAACTGCGCCTTAAACCGTCGGCTAAAGCCGACGGCAATACATTTAGGATGGTTATCAAACAACTCTACCGTATCATTTCCCCGCGCCGACCGGCGGTTTTTTGGCGGTGCGGATGATGCCGCCGATTTTTTCGGACATAATTTTACCGGCGGAAAACATCACGACGTTGTGTTCTTCCAAATAGACCTTTTCGCCGGTTTTCGGGTTACGGGCTTTGCGGGCTTTGCGCCGACGAACCTCAAACACGCCGAAATTCCGCAATTCCAACCGCTTCTCGTTGACCAACACCGCGATAATTTCGTCTAACGTCCGTTGCACGATTTCCTTGACCTGTTGCGCCGGCACCAAACCGTTCATTTCGTCGGTAATTTTCAAGGCAATTTCATTTTTAGTCATAATTTTACCCTTTCGTTTATTCGTCCGCCAACCTGTGATTAGAGTTGAGAGTTTAGAGTTGAGAGATTAGAGTTTAGCAGTGGAGTTATTTTCAATATGCGCGAAGCGCAACCACTGCTCAACTCTCAACTCTGAACTCTGAACTCTCAACTCTTCAACTCTATTGCTCGTCGCTGTCCACCCGCGCGTCTTGCAACGGCTGGCGCGTTACGCGCTCCATATCCAAATTATCAATGCCGGCGAACGCTTCGCCGAGCGCCGCCGCCGAGCGCCCTAATTCCACGTCTTTCAAATTGAAGCGCACAAACCGCTCGTCGCCCCACAACAACGCGAAGCGCGTCGGAAACAAGCCGCCGTTCAGCGCGCGATAATTGTCGTATTCTTCGACGAAATACTCGCCGCCCGCCGGATTGAGGTAAGCGACGCGGAGGATGACTTTTTGCCGCGGGTCTAACGTTACGCGCAAATAATTGCCGTCGGGGCGGTGAATTTGCTCCAACGTCAGCGATTTATTATCGCGACCGCCGATTCGCCATTCGTAATTCAGCAACGGGCGACTGCCGTGCAATAAGCGGTCAAGCATAATTTCCGGCGAGAAATTTAAGCCGCCCTGCGCCTGTTTGAGTTGTCCGACGGTGCCGACATACAACGTGTTGTGGCGCGGCACGAAAAACGCGATGTTGTTGTCGCGCATCAATATGTCAAACGCCTCGACGGCGCCGGCTAATTTGGAGGTTTTCAGCCGCAAGCGGTCGGGATAAACCGCCGCCATCTGGTCGATTTGCGCGCCGAGCGAAAATTTATTGGCGCGGTCTTGAATCCGCATATCGCCTTTGGCGACGAGCGTTTCCACCGCCGCCCGCGCGTTGATTGCCGCCGCGAGCATTTCTTTGCCGTATTGGTCGGTAACCGACGCCGGCGCCGGCTCGCTCGGCGCGCGCAATGCCGGCGCGCAAGCGGTCGTGAGCGCGACCGCGCCGAGAAGGAAGAGAGTAATCGCCCGACTACGCATAAATTTTCCCGAAAATAATTTGCCGAGACGGCGGATTGTAAGTCGTTAAAGTTAAGGACGCAAGAGCGTTAGAGATTAGAGTTTAGAGTTTAGATAGTGGAGTTTTATTTTTAAGACGCGCGAAGCGCAACCATTGCTCAACTCTCAACTCTTAACTCTCCTACACAAATACCACTGCGCCGCCGCCGCCGCCAAGAAGCAAAAGATATTCATCATCACCACGCTCGCGCCGGTCGGAGTGGCGCGGAGGTATGAAATGATTACGCCGCTGAAAAAGCAGAATTGCGCGATTAGCGCCGCGCCGACGGTTACGCTCAAAAATTTTTTGCCGAGCCGCATCGCCGTCAGCGCCGGAAAAATAATCAGCGCCGAAATCAGCATCGCCCCCATCATCCGCATCCCCAGCACAATCGTAATCGCGGTCAAAAAGGCAATCAACATATTGTAGGCGTTGACCCGCACGCCGGTCGCGCGGGCGAAGGTCTCGTCAAACGTGATGGCGAAAATTTTGTGGTAAAACACGACGAACAGCCCCAGCACCACGATGGACAGAACCACGCTCAAATACATATCGCCGGCGCTCGTCGTTAAAATACTGCCGAACAAATAATTGAAGACATCGACGTTCATACCGGTCGTCAGCGAAATCACGACGACGCCAATCGCGAGCGAACTCGTCGAAATCAGCGCAATCGCCGCGTCGCCTTTGATTTGACTCCGGTCGTTCAGCCGCAACAACAAAAACGCCGCGCCGACGACCACCGGAATCGCCACGACGAGCGGCGCGACATTGAGCGCGGTCGCGACCGCCAGCGCGCCGAAACCGACGTGCGAGAGACCGTCGCCAATCATCGAATAACGCTTTAACACCAGCGACACGCCGAGCAACGACGCGCACAGCGAAACCAACGCGCCGACGACGACCGCCCGCGCTAAAAACGGATACGAAAACATTTCGGTCAGCGTTTCAATCATTAACTCACGTTACGCGCCAAAAAAAGAGAAGCCACAACACGAAAAGAACTTAACACGAATTAACACGAATTAGACGAATTAACACGAAACCGAGCAAAGCGAAGGTTAGTGGGCTTTCCAAATTTTTTCTTACCGCAATTGCTCTTTCATTCGTGTAATTCGTGGACGAATCTCTTGCTCTAAATTAGTCATTTTCGCATTTTTCGGGTTGGTGTTCCAAAAACGCCCGACCGACCGCCGACCGCCGATAATCGGCGGCGGCGCCGTAAAACAGCGGGCGGTTTTTGAGGTGTAAAATATGTTTGGCGCAGTCCATCGCCGCGGACAAGTCGTGCGACACCATAATTATCGTAACGCCCAATTCGGCGTTAATTTTTTTCAGCAGGCGGTGCATTTCGGCGGAAACGAGCGGGTCGAAGCCCGCCGCCGGCTCGTCTAAAATCAACAATTTTTGCGACGCGGTGAGCGCGCGCGCCAGCAACACCCGCCGCGCCTGCCCGCCGGAAAGTTCGCGAAAACAGCGGTCGCGCAAATCGGCGATGCCGAGAACCGCCAAATTTTCCGCGGCGAGCCGTTTGTCCGCCCGCGAATAAAACGGCAAAAAGCCGCGACTGCCCAACCGACCGGAAAGGACAATTTCAAAAACGCCCGCCGGAAAATCGGCGCGCGGGGCGGCGTCCTGCGCCAAATAACCGACCTCGCGAAAAGTTACGCCGTCGTAGCGCACCGTCCCGGGTTGCGGCGGCAACAGTTGCAAAATGCCTTTGACGAGAGTGCTTTTACCCGAACCGTTTTCGCCGACGACGCACAGATAATCGCCGGCTTCGACCGTCAGATTAACGTTGTGCAACACGGCGCGTCCGCCGTAGCCGAAACAAGCGCCGGTAATTTGTAAAATGGGCATCGGGAGTTTAGAGTTTAGAGTTTAGAGTTTAGAGTTTAGAGTTCAGAGTTCAGAGTTCAGAGTTGAGCAGTGGTTGCGCTTCGCGCGTCTTAAAGATAAAACTCCACTCTCTAAACTCTCAACTCTTAACTCTAAACTCTAATAAAAAATCCCGATTTTCACGGAATTCTCCGCAAAAACCGGGCGTGAATTTTTGGCTCCTCCGGCAGGACTCGAACCTGCGACAGGCGGATTAACAGTCCGCTACTCTACCAACTGAGCTACAGAGGAACGCGCGTAAAAGTCAAACGGCGCGTATTGTAACGACGGGAAATTTATTGCAAGTATGGAATTGCGCCGGTTTTTGCCCGCCGTAGAATCCGTTTGTTTCTCAATTTGAGAAAAATAAAACTCCTTGAAAACGCCCCGCAGGGGCGGCGCGTAACAGCCCAGCGCAACGCGCTGGGAAAAAAGTCGCCCATAAATACGCGCCCTGCAAGGGCAAGGCAAAAAATTTCCACTGCTCTTACAGAGCGCGTTTTTTCCGGCAACGCTAACCCAGCCCGCCGGAAAATCATAGAGCCGATTTTCCTTTGGGCTGGGCTGTTACGCACTGCCGCTTCGCGGCGGTCACAATTCTTAATTGTTAATTGCTCTTACAAGGAGGTTCCCCGATGCCCCTCGCCGTCCAACTCGAAAAAATCGCGCGGAGCCGCGAAAAATTATCCGCTCTCACCGGCGGGTTGCCGGCAATCGGCGTCATCGCCGGCACCGGTTTGAGCGACCTCGCCGCCGACCTGCAAATCGCCGGTCGCGCCGCTTACGCGGAAATCGGCTTTCCGGTTTCGACCGTCAGCAGTCACGCCGGCGAACTCGTTTGGGGCGAATGGCGCGGGCGGCGCGTGTTCGTTTTGCGCGGACGTTTTCACTTATACGAGGGCTACGCGCCGGACGCCATCGCGGCGCCCATTCGCGCACTGGCGCAAGCCGGAATGAAAAAACTTATCATCACCAACGCCGCCGGCGGACTGGATTTGTCTTACCAGGTCGGCGACGTGATGCTCATTCGCGACCACATCAACGCCACGGGCAAAAGCCCGCTCACCGGCGAACACCACGCCGATTGGGGCGAGCGCTTCCCCGATATGGCGCGGGTCTGGGACGCGGACGCGCATTTGCAAAATTACGCGGCGGCAAAAAAAATCCCGCTCCATTGCGGCGTGTATATCGGCACGCACGGACCGGAACTCGACACGCCCGCCGAATCGCGAATGTATAAAATGCTCGGCGCGCAAGCCGTCGGGATGTCCACGGTGATGGAAGCCATCGCGGCGGCGCAGGCGGGCGTGAAAATCGTCGGCTTGTCGGCAATCACCAATATCAACAATCCCGACGCGCAAGCGGTAACCTCGCTCGCGGAAATCATCGCCGGCGCGGAAAAAGCATCCGGCATTATGCGAGAATTGATTGGCGAGTTGGTGGCGGGGCGGTGAACAAATCACCGCAACCCGATGCGCGCGACGCGGCGCTTGGGATTCACGTCGAGGCGTCCTTCGTCGGGGTAAATGACGAGGTTCATTTCTTCCATCGGAATCGCGCCGAGCAGGACTTCGTCGGTGTCGGGAATAACCACCGCGTCGCAAATCGATTCGCGATTTTTGAAGCGCACCTTGACCGGACCGACCACCTCGCAGGCAACTTCGCGATTGTCCGCGGTTCCGAAAAATTCCTCGCGTTGTTTCGCCAAGCAGAGTCGCGCTTGTTCTTTCGGCGTAATCGCCAACAAGGTCGAACCGGAATCGACTAACGACCGCACCGTTAATTGCCGAACTTCGTTTTCACGCATACGCCCCTCTTCCACGGCAATCTCATCACGGTAATTCGACAACGCGATTTCCGCATAGACGTGTCCCATGGTTTTCCCTCCTAATTTTTGGTTTTGATGAGTTTGGATTATATTCACGGGTAATGGGTTGGCGAAAAGATTATTTCCGCCGACCGTCGCCGCGAAGCGGCAAGGCGTAACAGCCCAGCCCACAGCGAAAAATCAGCGTTATTGATTTTTCGCGACGGGCTGGGTTGGCGAACGGCAAAAAGATGACGCCCTGAAAGGGCAATGCAAAAATTTCCACTGCCCTTGCAGGGCGCGGTGAAAATTGATGCGCCATTAACCCAGCCCGCCGGAAAATCGATAGTGCCGATTTTCCTTTGGGCTGGGCTGTTATGCTCTGCCGCTTCGCGGCGACAGGCAAAAAAAACCGGACGCGCATTTGATTGCGCGTCCGTAATTCTCAACTCTCAACTCTCAACTCTCAACTCTAAACTCTCAACTCTGCGGTTAGAACGTGTAACCGGTTTGGAGCAAAATCACGTCGGCTTGACGGGTGTAGTCATCGCCGTGAGTGCCACCGGCAACCGTCCAAGGCGCCCATTCGTGATAGTATTGCGCCTGCAAATACAAACCGTTGCCGAACGCATACCGCGCACCAACGCTCGCCCGATATTGCTGAGTGAACAAATCGCCGCCGCCGAATCGGTTAACGCTGTAAAGTTTCGCATTGGCAATATCGAAGCCCGCGCCAATCATCAACTTTTCGGTAATGTTGTAATCACCGGTGAACGAAATCGAATAAGTATACGATTTGTCGGTGTAACCGCCAGCCGTATTGGTAAATTCACCGGTGGCACTATTGTAATCCGTCGTTGCCGGATTCCACGTAACCACACCTTCCGCCGCCAAAATCAATTTATCATTGACTTTGTAGGACGCCGCCAAATCAAACGACGGGCTGTAACTATTCCGTTGCGCCTCATTGCCAGCGGGGTTTAATTTTCCATCTACATACTTCCCGTAGTACGCATTATCAAACGTGCCTTGATAACCGGCTTCCAAGTGCAAGCCCTCGATGAAGCACGGATTGTAAGCCAACGTAACCACGTGGTTGATGATGCCGACGTTACGAATTTCATTGCGGTCATTCACGCCCCAGTCGGTAGTGCCGGTTTTGTGTAAGCCGTGCTTGTTCGTCCAAGCGTCATCAGCGAAAATGCCGCCTTTAATGAACAACTGGTCTTCAATCAGCGCGTATTTCGCAAAAACGCCAATCGTCGTCAAGTCGGTGTTCGTGCCTTTGAAACTCGGTAAACCACCGGCAATTTTCTCATCGCTATATTTGGCGAAAGCGTCGGTAATCAACGAGCGGTTGGTGCCGCCCCAATCATAGCCGCCGACATCGGTGTTGTTGTTCATCCCGAACGGCGTCCCCGCCAAACCGACCGTCAAGGTCAGCGGCACACCGCCGACATTTTTCCATTGCCAATAAGCGTTATCCAAGATAGCGCCCGGACCGACGCCGCCGCCGCCTTCGGTGCGCAGAACGATATGCGCCGAGGTGTCGCACGACAAGTCAATTTGGAAATCCAACGCCGCTTTTTCAATTCCCCAACCCGCGCCCTGCGAACGAACCCAATAACTGTCGGAAGACGGGGTACGATTGCGCGAATACCAACCCGTGGTATAACGGACGCGGAAATCACCGCCGATACGGATAGTCGCGTTGCCGTTGGCGCTCCGCAAGCCCTCCGGTTCGCCGCCCGCTTGCCCACGCAACGCTTGCGACTGCGCGTAGTCGGCTTTCACCGCCGCCATCTCCGCTTTCATCGCTTCCAATTGCGACTTCATCGCCGACAAATCATCATCGCCGGCAAACACACTCCCTGCCATCACCGCGGCGGCGACACACGCCGCCTTAATGCTACGTCCCACTTTCATACCCATTCTCCTTTCCCAAAAAAAGAAAACCCCAAAGCAATACTTGCTAATTAGTAGTTAGAACAAAAAACAGATTTCGTTTCAAAAAAGGGAAAAGGGAAAAGGGACTTGTGATAACTTTTTCCCCTTGTCTCTTGCCTCTTCTCTTTTATAGGGAAAAGGTGAGAGGGAAAAGGGAAAAGAAACCTGCGCTAAATTCTTTTGCCTTTTGCTTGCCTCTGACCTTTTTATCTTTTCCCTTTCTATCTCTTTCCTTTTCCCTTTTCCCTCTTACCTTTTCCCTTATTTTACTGCACGCCAAACAGCGAAAGCACGAACGAGCGGTCGATAAATTTTAGCACCGCAATAAAAAGCGCCAACGCCGCGATGGTCAAAACCAAAAGTTGCGATTGCCGCGCAAATGAACCTTTGATGTCGTTGATGTCGCCTTTCAGTTCGGAGCGAAGTCCGGCAATATCGCCTTTCAGTTCAGAGCGAAATTCAGCAATATCGCCTTTCAGTTCGGAGCGAAGCGATTTATGGTCGTCGCGAAGTCCGGCAATATCGGCTTTCAGTTCAGTGCGAAGTTCCGCAATATCGGTTTTCAGTTCGTCGCGGAATCCCACAATATCGGTTTTCAGTTCGGAGCGGAACGATTTAGTATCGTCTTTGGTTTCGGTGCGAAGCGCGGTAACTTCGTGGCGCAAGTCGCTGACCGAATTTTCCACCGCCGTTAATCGCAACTCAACCCCGTGCATCGCCGCGTTAAAAATTTCGCGGTCTAACGGTTTGATGCTTTGCGTGAACATCTTGCGAAACATCGCCTCGTCTATCTCCGGCGATTCAGTCGTCGTCGTCATTGGAGCGCCCCCCGCCAGAAACCTGCAACCGCCAAAACCGCGCTACGTTTCACAACGAATTTCGGGATAATAGTTACGCTATCGGCTGACGCAAGAGTTTTTCTGAATTATTTTTTGCGGCGGGGGAATTATTTTCGAGCGCGGGGAAAAAATAAAAGTTCCGATAAAAACGCCGCGAAGCGGCAGAGCGTAACAGCCCAGCCCAAAGGAAAATCGGCTCTATTGATTTTCCGGCGGGCTGGGTTAGCGAGCGATAAAAAATATGGCGCCCTGCAAGGGCAGTGAAATTTTTTTTGCATTGCCCTTACAGGGCGCGTAATTTATGGGCGATTTTTTACCCAGCGCGTTGCGCTGGGCTGTTACGCGCCGCCCCTGCGGGGCGACTGGCGGGTAAGGATTTTAAGCCCCGCCGCGCGGGAAATTACGCCGAAAAACAGCCCCAGAAGCGGTAACCGTTCACGGTTTGCTCAAATTCGGCAAGGGCTTGTTGGACGGCGAACGCGGCGAGCGCGCCGCGGAAAATCAGCCAAACGCCGCGATAACCGGCGTCGCCGTCGAAATCGGGAAACACGAAAAAATCGCGACATTCGATTTGACGACGGGCAAAAATCGCGGGCAATTCGTTTTGCCGACCGGCGCGGACGCGACCGCCGACCGCGCAAAAATCGCCGCCGCTCGCCGGTTGCGCCGCGAATTGCAACGCCCGCCATTCGCCGGAAATTTCATCAACCAACCGGTTCACGATAAACACGTCGCCCCGCCACAACGCACTCGCCGTCGCCGCCAATTGCGGTTCGTCGGCGCGGTTAAACGGGGTGAGAGAGTTTTGCACGGGAGTGGGGGGGTAAGGGGGGGGGGCGAATAATTATTCTCTGATGTTACGCGGTTGATTGTGTTTTGATAAATTATTCCGACAGCCGCCCTGTAAGGGCGAAATATATCAGCCCAGGGTAAGCGGCGACGCTCTATCAGCCGCGCCACCCTGGGTAAAGACGGCGCGAAGCGCCATCCGAAATTGGACGGTTCGCCGCGTTTTGGCGAACCGCTCTCGCCGCCGGAGGCGGCGTTTGCCGCCTAACGGCGGAACTGTCGGATGGTTCGCTTCGCGAACCGCTACCCAGGGTGGCGGCGCGAAGAACACGCGCCTTACCCTGGGCTGATATGTTTCGCGCCGTTGGCGCGGCTGTCGGAGTTTCTTCTTCTTCGTTGCAACCGCGCCGACGCTAACCGCGTCCCATCAATTATTCGCCCCGACCATTCGCATTTCTTTGCCGTCATAGCCGCGAATTTGTCCGTCCGGCGATAATTCGACCATTCCCCATTTTTCCCGCGCCCATTTTTCAAGCGCCGGATTCGTCGCCGCGCTCGTCTGACAGTCCAACGTATAAAAAAATCGCCGAGCGTTCAGCGGACGCGCGACGGAGCGCGCCAAAAAAACGAGCGCGTTTTTATCCGGCGGCGGGACCGACCGCCAATGTTTCGCCGATAAGCCCTGCCCAAAAAACACTTCGTTTTCGCCGACGCGCAACGACGCGGAAAAAACGCGGCTGTTGACCGTCGTGAACGTCAGCATCGTCGCCGCGTCAAGCGGCAAAACGTCCCGCTTTTTCAACCGGATAATTTCCTGCGCCGGTAACCGCCGCAAACAAATCGGGTCGATTTCCACGTCCGGCGCGACGATTAGCCGCGCGATTTCCCGATAACCCAACTCCGCGCTAAACCGCAAAATCTCGTTCCAATTGCGCTCCGCCGCGAGTAACGCGACGTTCAGTTGACGGCGTTCGTCCACCCAAAAAACCTTTTCCGTTTGCGCCGCCGGTAACATAAAAATTCGCGCCGGTTTATCCCGCCCCGTTTCGCCACCCGCGCCGAAAACGCTGTAAATGCCGACGAGTAGAACAGCGAGCAGTGGGCAGTAGGCAGTGAGCAGTAGGCAGTGAGCAGTGAACAGTAACCGCTTCCCGCTATTCACTGCCAACTGACCACTGTTCACTGACCACTGACCACTGTTCACTGCCAACTGCCCACTGACAACTGACCACTGACCACTGCTCACTGCCAAAGCGAACACGCCGTAATATAAAAATAGCGTCCACGCCGGCGGCGCGAACGCCGTGAACCAGCCCGCCGGTATCGCCGCCGACCAATCGGCGATTTTCAGCAACAACGCCACCGGCGCCGCGCAAACATCGTTCAGCCACGGCGCGGCGAGCAGTAGCGGCGTCGGCAATAAAAACAGCGGCGTCGCGCCGACGAGCGCGACCGTCAACAACGGCACCGCGACCAAATTCACCGCCAAACTCACCGGCGACGCCAAATTGAAATAATACGCCATCAACGGCGCGGTGCCGAGCGTCGCCGCGACGCACATCAGCAAGCCCTGCCAAAACCGCGTCCGCAAATATGCCGTCAAGCCGCGCGGCGTCCGGTCGGTAGCCGCCTCGACCGGCGCGACGGACGGGGTTTCGGCAACGCGCGGCGCGGCGTAAATGAACAACACCGCCAAATAACTGAATTGCAAGCCGACGGCGAACAACTGTTCGGGGTTCGCGCCCAAAATAAAAAACGTCGAAAGACCGAGCGAATTGAGGAAATTGCCGCGCCGCGTCAGCGCCACGCCGCCGCAATAAACCGTCGCAATCACGCCCGCGCGCACCGCCGGCGGACTGCCGCCGGACAGCGTCAAATACAAGAGAATAAACAGCAAAACCGCGAGCGCCCGCCGCCGCCGGTCGCCGCCGATTAACGCCGCCCCGCCCCACGCCAGCGCCGCCACCAAGCCGATGTGCAAGCCGGAAATCGCGAGCAAATGCCCCAATCCCGACAAGCGAAAATCCGCCGTAACCTCGTCGTTCAACCCCTCGTCCCAGCCCAAAATCAACGCCGCGAGTAGCGCTCCGCGCTGGTCGGGCAAGAGTCGCGTCAGGCGAATAACGCCGCGCCGCCGCCAATCGTCGAGCGTGTTTTTAACGGTCGCCCAACGGTCGGTCGCAAGGGGCGGCGCCACGGCGGACGCGCCGACCACGCGCGCCCCGCCGCCCAAATTTTCCTGCCCCAAAAATTCGGCGTAATTAAACGCGCGAGGAAACGCCGGTATCGCCGGCGGGAAAATTTTTAGCCGCGCGGTCAGCGTCGCGCCGACGGGTAAATCCCACAAACCCGCGCCGAAAATTTTTAGGCGGCAATTCGCGAAATTTTCGCCGTTAAATTCGCGAATTTCGGCGGCGGTGGACCAACGTCCGGCGACATCGCTTTGGAGCGACGGCTCCGGCGTGGCGAGTATTTTCACCCGCGCGGGCGCGGTCTGTCCGGCGTGTTCGGCGACCCATTCGCGGTTGACGGTCAACGCGGCAAGCAAATTTCCCTCGCGCCAAAATCCGGCGCTCCACGCTAGCGCCAGCAACGCGGCGAAAAAATAGCCGCGATGAATTTTCGTCAGCGGCGTAGTCCGGCGAAACGCGCTCGCGACGGGCGGCGAGCGCCGCCGGATTGCCAAACCCAAAAACAGCGCGGCAACGGCAACGCCGAGCCACGCATTGGCAAGCCACGCATTGGCAAGCCACGCATTGGCGAGCCACGCGCCGCCGCCGAATTTCGCCGCGACAATCCCCGCCGCGAACGCCAAGCCCAAATAGAAGAAAGGGGAGTGGAACATTGTTTTTAGAGTTTAGAGTTGAGAGTTTAGATAAGAGTTTTAAGAGGTTTAAGGATTTTAAGAAACGCAAAAAACTTAGAACCTATCCGAATATCGCGGCTGTTTGCCCCGTTAGGGGCAATCTGTCGGTAGAAAACCGCCGCCATAAAGTCGCGTCCCGTTAGGGACGCAATGTCGGTCTAATTATCACTAACCGACATTCCGTCCCTACGGGACGGAATTATTTTTACGTCCGCTTTCTACCGACATTTCGTCCCTATCGGGACGGATAATTTTCTACCGATATTTCGTCCTACGGGACTGCATCCCCTATCGGGACGACGCTCGTTGACAACAGGATAGGTTCTTAATCGCAACGCCGAACTCTTAACTCTCAACTCTAAACTCTCAACTCTGATTTTTCGCCGTCGCAAAAAATTGCAAGAAAAGCGCGGATTCGCGCCCGTTCGTTCTTTGCCGCCGCCGCCGCCGCGCCTATATTCTGCCGAAGTTTTTATTCGGGCAAAAATCCCTCTTTTGGAAAAGGAGCAAGTTATGGTCAACTACAAGGACTTAGGGTTGGTGAACACCAAGGCGATGTTCGCGAAGGCAATCTCCGGCGGGTTCGCGGTGCCGGCGTATAACTTCAACAACATGGAACAACTGCAAGCCATCGTGATGGCGTGCGCCGAAACGCAATCGCCGGTCATTTTGCAGGTCTCCGCCGGCGCGCGCAAATACGCCAACGCCACCATCCTGCGCTACCTCGGACAAGCCGCCGTCGAATACGCCAAAGAACTGACCGGCGGCAAAGGTCTGCCGATTACGCTCCACCTCGACCACGGTCCCGATTTCGACACCTGTAAATCCTGCGTCGAATACGGCTTCTCGTCGGTGATGATTGACGGCTCGCACCACCCCTACGCGAAAAACATCGAAGAAACGAAAAAAGTCGTCGAATACGCCCACAAATACAACGTAACCGTCGAGGGCGAACTCGGCGTGCTCGCGGGCGTCGAAGACGACGTCAAAGCCGAAACCCACACCTACACCCAGCCGGAAGAAGTCGTCGATTTCGTCGGCAAAACCGGCGTGGATTCGCTCGCGATTTCCATCGGCACCTCGCACGGCGCGTTCAAATTCAAACCCGGACAAACGCCGAAAATCCGCCTCGACATTTTGGACGAGATTGTCAAAAAATTGCCGGGCTTCCCGATTGTGTTGCACGGGTCGAGTTCGGTGCCGCAAGAATACGTGAAAATCATCAACGAAAACGGCGGTAAATTGCAAGACGCCATCGGCATCGGCGAAGACCAATTGCGCCTCGCGGCGAAAAGCGCGGTCTGCAAAATCAACATCGACAGCGACGGGCGGTTGGCGATGACGGCGGCGATTCGCCAATATCTCCACGACCACCCCGACCATTTCGACCCGCGGCAATATCTGACGCCGGCGCGCGAGGAATTGAAAAAGATGTACGCGCGCAAAAATCGCGACGTGCTGGGTAGCGACGGACACGCGCCGGAAATTTTGGCGGCGGAAGGGAAATAAGTTTTTGAGTAATGGAAAACAAAAAAAAGAGCCGGTCGTTGGCGACCGGCTCTTTTTTTTATTCGGCGTGTTTCCGATTAAAAGGCGCGGCAGTTGAATAGAACCGCCGCTTTAGAAAACGGCAAGATGAAAACGCCGGTGATTAAACCAATCAAATTATTCTTTGGCGGCAATTTCCCGGCGCAATTCCGCCAATGAAACGCGAACTCCGTCGTCGTCGGCTTTCGCGCGGTCATAAGCCAGCACGTCGTCAAAATCTTCGAGCAACGACATTTCCGTCGTTTTAGGCGGCAACGACAGCAAAAATTCACTCGCGCTTTTCGTGAATTCAATTTTATGCATCGGCATCCCTTTCACCGGTCATAAGCGTCGGCGGGGTTGACGGCGGGACTTTTTTCCAAGTCGGCTTGGGCTTCCAACGCCGGAAACATATATTCGGGATAATCGGTGTTGGACGCGACGCGGCGGACTTCTTCGGCGGGAAGCGCCGCGGCGCCGGCGTCTTTGCCGGCGTCTTTTTTGTGGGTTTGCAGAAGATTCATCAGCGCGTCGTTGTATTGCACGGCGTAACCGCGATATTCACGGCTAACGTCGGCGGCGACGAAATCGCGCGTCAGATATTCGTAGCCGGCGTTGTGGGCGCGGAGCGGTCCGACCGCCTGCCGGTAACTCGGCACGACCCACACGTTGTCGCCGTCTTTCACCCGATAAAAACGGTAGTCGCCGCGATTAAACGCCGCCGCCGCGTCGGCTTCGGGATGACCAAGCGCCGCCGGCGCGGATGCCGGAGTTGACGAGGGCGGCGTTTTCACCGCGGTGCCGCCGAAAGGATTGGACGTTGCCGCGTGGTCGGCGGAAGCCGCCGGACGGGCGGCAGGCTTATCGGCGCAAGCCGTCAGCACGAGCGCGCCTAAAAATAGCCAGAGAATTTTCATCGGCGTTTCCTTGTGAACAATGGCGGAGAGAGGCGATGATTAGACGTAAAACCGCCGCGTAATAAATAGCGGGGCGACCTTTTGTAACCGCAATTAAAAATTAAAAATTACGAATTAAAAACTCGAGTTACGCGCAAAAAAAAAAGAGAAGCCACGAATTAACACAAAAAGAACTTAACACGAATTTACACGAATTAGACGAATTAACACGAAATAAAGAACCGGAAAATGGACAAAAAAAATTTTGAAAGCCCGCTAATAACCTATCCTATTATCAACGAGCGTCGTCCCGATAGGGGACGCAGTCCCGTAGGGACGAAATGTCGGTAGAAAAAACCACCCGAAGAAAATCCGTCCCGTAGGGACGGAATGTTGGTTAGTGATAATTAGACCGACATTGCGTCCCTAACGGGACGCGACTTTATGGCGGCGGCGTTTCTACCGACAGATTGCCCCTAACGGGGCAAACAGCCAATTAGTTCGATATTCGGATAGGTTTTTAAGATGCGCGAAGCGCAACCTTTGCTCAACTCTCAACCCTAAACTCTCAACTCTGAATCAGGGGGCGCTATGGTAAAATTCGACAACGAGTGGGACGACATTTTATTTGACGAATTTGCCAAGCCGTATTATCAACGGTTGCGCGAATTTCTGCGCGGCGAATACGCGACGCGGACGGTTTATCCGCCGGCGAACGATATTTTCAACGCGCTCCGGCGCACGTCGTATAGCGCCGTCCGCGCGGTGTTGTTGGGGCAAGACCCGTATCACGGCGCGGGACAGGCGCACGGGCTTTGTTTTTCGGTGCGCGCCGGCGTGCCGTTGCCGCCGTCGTTAGCGAACATTTTCAAGGAGTTAAATAGCGATTTGGGCGTCGCGCCGCCGGCGAGCGGCGACTTGACCGCGTGGGCGGAACGCGGCGTGTTGCTGTTGAACACGGCGCTGACGGTGCGGGCGGGCGAAGCCAACAGTCATCGCGGGCAGGGCTGGGAAATTTTCACCGACGAAATTATTAAAATTTTGAACGACCGCGAAATGCCGCTCGCGTTCATTTTGTGGGGCAACCACGCGCGCGCCAAGCGCGGACTAATCACCAATCCGCAACACGGCGTCTTTGAAGCGGCGCACCCCAGCCCGCTCTCCGCGCATAACGGATTTTTCGGTTGCCGCCACTTTTCCCGCGTGAACGATTTTCTCACGGCGGAAGGACTGCGTCCGCTTGATTGGCAGTTGTAGCGGTCATATTAGTCCGCGAAATCGAACGCGGGCGGGCAATTTTCACGAATGAGACGCATTAACATGAATTTTTGGCAACTCCTCGCGATGGCGACATTTTGGGCGATGGGCGTCTCGCTTGCCGGCGACGCCGTCGGCGCCCAACACGCGGCGAAAATTCGCATTGGCGGCGAGATGCGCGCGCAATACGCGACCGGTTGGGCGAGCGACTACGACCGTCCGGCGAAAGGCGGCGCGGCGAATTATCCGGCGGCGGGCGCGGGCTGGGCGATAACGCGGGCGGAATTGAATTTCACGCTTGACTTGTCGGCGGACACCTCGGCGTTCGCCGGACTGCGCTGGGAAGGGCGGGGCGCCACCGGTTGGGCGAATATCGTCGATAACGTTTATTGGGAGTGGCGCCGTCCGGGCGGCATCGACGGGACGTTGCGCGTGGGGCTCGCCGACGTGCCGTTCGGCTTGTTCGGCAACGCGGACGCGGGCGGCTATCGCTACGGCGGACGCCGCGCCACGCTGATTTCGCGCCCCTTGTTCGCCAACGTGAACAAGACCTACGCGGGCGGAATGCAAAATTTCTTCGGCGTCACCGGCGCGGGCAATCGTTACGGCGACGCGAATATCGGAATTTATTTTGATAAGAAATGGGACGAGTGGCTGTGGCGCGGCGGCGTGATGGCGTCGAACATCAAAGAATTGGACGGCGCGCGGACGACCGCGGACAACGACGCCGGCGTAACGAAAAGCAACGAACTGCGCAATTACGGTCTCGACCACGTAACGGCGCTCATCTATCAGCCGCGGTCGTCCGGTTGGCATCTTGAGACCTCGTATCTCGGACAATTCGACGCGGACAAAGGGGCGGGGCATCGCGATTTTGCGCGGCGGCAATTTGGCGGCATCGACGGCGCCGGCGACGGCGCATACACGGCGTCGTGGTCGCTGGCGGCGACCTATCAGGCGACGCCGCGCTGGAAATTATTCGGCGAAACCGTGTTGACGTGGCAACCGGCGTTTATCGAGGGTTTTAATTACGGCGCGACGCTCGGCGCGGATTACCGCTTGACCGAACGGTTGACGCTCGGCGCGGCGTTTGAAGTGATGAACACCGATTACGCGCGGCGGGACTGGATGCCGCTAAACGGCGCGGAGTGGTATCGCGCGAACGTCGGCGGCAAATACGAGTTCGGCAACGGCATTTACGCGAAATGGCAATACTACCGCGACTGGGTGCGGGAAACCGGCGGCTACGACGACCGTTGGAAAAACGCGGACGTGTTTATTTTTGAAACGGGGTTCAGGTTTTAGGGCGGATTTACCGCCGTTGCGGGACACGTCCGCCGCGCCGGATTAAACTTCAAGATGGTTACGCCTTAATATCAATTTTACCGCCGCCGACCGGCGAGGAGGTAATCGAGCCCGGCGCGGCGGACGCGGCGGGCGCGCCGGACGGCGCGGTAACGACGCGAAATTCCGGCTGGCAGAAAAAGCCGATTTGCGCCAAATCGGCGATTAACTCGTTTTGGTCGGCGGACAGTCGCGCGCATTTTTCCGCCGATTCCGCGCCGACGACCAACGACAATTTTTTGTCGAGCGTGAAGCGCAAATCGCCAATCACGTCGCCCAGCGCCGACATCGCCAAATCCAACACCACCCGTTGCGACCAGCCCTTTTTCCCGCCGCCGCGCTTGTAAAAAATTTGCAATTTCCCGTCGCCGTTGCCGGACGGCGATTGAAACGGAATCGTCGCGCTCATCAGCGCCGGATTTTGCTGGTCGGTGGCGAGATTTTCCATTTTCATCGCGGTGAACATTCGCCCCAAATCGCGCAATTCGCCGGCGGCGTCCGCGAGTTTGCTCAGCGCCGGTTGCGCGGCGATTTCGTCGCGCTCGACCGCTTGCAACGTCGCCGCCAATTCGCGGAGTGTTACGCGGTCCAACTGCTTGATAATTTCGGCGGTTTTCATCGCGGCGTCGTCGGACGCGCCGCCGGAAAAAATTTGCCGGAGCGCGTTTTCCAAACGCGGCAAATCAACTTTTGCGTCGGGATTGGCGGCGAGGTCGCGCCACGCGAGAGGCGTCGGCTCCACGCCGGGGTGTTTCAATTCCGCCGCCACCGAGAGCGCGTCGTAAGGCGGCAATTTCCACGCGGCGTTATTTAAGCCGAAATCATTTCCCCACCGCGCGAGTTGCGGCGCGCGCGGCGGAATTTCATTTGGCGGAACGGCGGTCGGCGAACGCGGCGCGGCGGAATTAGCGTCGGGGGATAATTTGGGCGTGGATAGAGGCGGAGCGTCGGCGTTGTCGAGTTTTGCCAAAATCACGTTCAGCGCCGCGTCGATTTTTTGCAGTTCGGGCTGACGGCGCAAAATTTGCGTCGCGGCGTCTTCGATGAGCGCCGCGGTTTTCGCCACATTTTCCCGCGCATACGAGCGGAAAAAATTTCGCAATTTTTCCGGCAAATCGGCGTCCTCGGCGGGCAGGGGTGTTTTGGCTAATTCGGAGAGCGCGGCTTGTAAAATTTTCCGCGGCGGTTCTCTGCCCACTGCCCACGGCTCACCGTCCGCTTCGCTCAACTCCGCGAGCGCGGATTGTAATTTTTCCCGCACAACGGCGATTCTGGCGGTAACGTCGGGGCGGCGCAACTCGGCGTCGCCGCTGACGACGGCGACGCTCACCGGCGCTTGCAAGCGCAACAGTCGCGCCGTTGCTTCCAGCATCGCCGCGCGTTCGTCGCCGCCGCGACCGGCGACGGTCGCGAGTAACGTCTGGATATTGGCGCGGTCAACCGGCAAATCCTGATTGAGCAACGCCGTCGCCGCCGCCCGCGTCGCGGCGCTGGGCGTCAAACCGCTGTTGAGCAACCAACGGTCGAGCGCCGGAATTTTCGCCAACGTTTCGCCGCTTGTCGCCGCGACTTTCCATTCGCCGGTCAATTGCAAATTTTCCGGCAATTGCAATTTGAACACCGCGGATGTTGACACCGCGGACGCAGGCATCGCCGCCTGCTCACTGCCCACTGCCCACTGCCCACTGACTACCGCCGATGCAGGCATTGCCGACTGCTCACTGCCCACTGCCCACTGCCCACTGACTACCGCCGATGCAGGTATTGCCGCCTGCTCACTGCCCACTGCCCACTGCTCACTGACTACCGCCGATGCGGGCATTGCCCCGCCTGCCCACTGCCCACCGGCTACCGCCGTCACCGGCGTCGCGCCGATAAATTCCGCTAACTTTTTCGCGGCGGCGGGGGGTAACGGCAAAGAAAATTCCCGATTTTCTCCAGCGACGGTTAGCCGGTTGTCGGTCAAAGCGGTTGGCGGTAAATTGATAATCGTCGCGGAATTTTCCGCCGATAACGTGGCGACAATTTGCGCCAGCGCGACAAAATTCGCCGGCGACACCGGCAAGGGCAACGGTAACTTTTCATCGCCGCGCCAAAACGTCGCGTTCAATAAAATTTCACGGACGGCAAAATTTTGCGCGGACGGCGCGGCGCTCGCGGTTGCCGTCGCGGGCGGCGTTGGCGATAAAGCGGCGGGGCGGGGCGGTTCAACGGACGGCGTCGTCTCCGGCGACTTGTTGTCGGCGGCGGCAAGCGCGTCAAGCAACGTGGCGGGCGGGGCGGGGCGGGGCGCGTTGTCAGCGGCGGGGGCGGGCAGTAATTCGGCGGGAATTTTACCGTTGGGGAAAGTCAGCGTCGCTTTGCCGTCGGCGAAAGTGATTTGCGCTTGTTTTAACGCTGATGGATGTTCGGCGACAATTTTCGCCAACTCCTTCAACGGTAGCGTTATTTTCACCGTCGCGGACGCTTCGTCGGCGCCGTCGGCGGCGCCGACGCCGACGCGGGGCGCGGTCGCATTTTCCGCGACGGGCGCGCGCGCTCCATCTTTAACGCCGTCGTTCTTGGCGGCGTTGACGGCGATATTGGCGGCGATTGGCTGATTAAGCAAAACGGCGTCCATAAAAACGTATCCACGCTTACACGAATTAACCAAAAATTGCTATTCACTCCTCTAACGGCTCGACGTGCGCCGTCGCGGTGATACCGAATCGGTCGGCGATGTTTTTTTCCAAGCGCGTGGCGAGCGCGTGGCTGGCGGCAATCGTCAGATTGCGGTTGAGTTTCAAGTGAAAAGTCAGTTCTTGTTGGCGCACGTAATTGTGCAGATGAAAATGATGCAACTGAAAATTCGGCGGACAAATTTCGCGCGCCATATTTTCGACTTGCGCGACGAGCGCCGCGTCCGGCTTTTCGCCGAGCAGTTTCACAATCGTCGAACTCGCGATTTGATACGCGGCGAACAGAATCATCAGCGCAATCAGTCCGCTCAACACGCCGTCCAACCACCAATAATCGCCCGCCAACCAAATGCCGACCAACACCACGAGCGACGAAAGCGCGTCCGACCGGTGATGCCAGCCGTCGGCGTGGAGGCAAAGGTTGCCGGTTTTCCGCGCGAGATAAAAAGCGTATTGCGCCAACGCCTCCTTGATTACCGTGGAGAGCGCCATCGCCGCGATTGCCGCCGCGCCGAACACGGCGCTTTCGTGCCGCCATAATTTGTCAATCGCTTCGCGCAAAAATTCGTAGGCGACCGCCGCCAAAAAAAACGCGACGAACAGGGCGCCGATTTGCTCCCAGCGCCCGTGTCCGAACGGATGCTCGCGGTCGGGGCGTTGCGACGAAAATTTCAAGGCGACGATAATCGCTACCGAACTGAACGAATCCGACAACGTGTGCCACGCATCCGCCACCAACGCCAACGCGCCGGTCGTCAAACCGACCCACAGTTTCACGCCAAACAACAATGTATTGATGACAATCGACCACACGCTTTCCACATAGCCGTCGCGCGTCGCCTGTTCGCTCAAAGTTTTTACGGGTGGTTGCATGGTTCGTGTTCCCCAGCAGTGGGCAGTGAGAGTTGAGAGTTTAGAGTTTAGAGTTGAGCAGTGGTCGCGCTTCGCGCTTTCTAAAAAACAAAAATCCACACTCTAAACTCTCAACTCTAAACTCTAAACTCTGAATAATAGCCGCGCCATTGCCACTTGAAAGACGCGAAACGTTATTACAATGCCGCGTTTTCCGTCCGCGAAAGGTCGCTATGCCTCCGCTGAAATACGACGCGCACGCGCACGTTTTTCACCCGAAAATCGCCGCGAAAGCGACGCAACAGTTGTATGACTATTACCGAATTCCGCCGGCGGGCGACGGGACGCTCGCCGGCTTGCTGACGGGACTACGCGCCGCCGGTTTAGACCGCGCCGTGGCGCATTGCGCGGCGACGACGCCGGCGCAAGTCGTTCTCGCCAACGACTGGGCGATACATCTGCAAAGCGTCCCGGAAATCGAAGCGTTCGGCACGTTTCACCCCGGTTTCGCTGAATGGGAAAAAGAGTTCGACCGCCTCGCCGCCGCCGGCGTGCGCGGACTGAAACTGCACCCCGATTTTCAGAAAATTTGGCTCGACGACCCGCAATTGTCGCCGATGTTCGAGGCGGCGGCGGGACGGTTTGTGATGATGTTTCATATCGGCGACGAACGCTTGCCGGACGAGAATTTTTCCAGCCCGCAAAAACTCGCGGCGGTCAAGCGGCGCTTCCCGAAATTGACGATGATTGCCGCGCATCTCGGCGGCTATCTGCACTGGCGCCACGTGGTCGAAGCGTTCGCCGGTTTGGAGATTTTTGTCGATACGTCCAGCGCGTTGCCGTTTATCGACGACGATTTGTTGACTGAAATCCGGCTGAACATTCCGCTTGACCGCTGGCTGTTCGGCAGTGATTTTCCGCTGGCGATGCCGGCGACGGAAATCGGTTTGGTCAAAAAACGCCTGCGACTTAACGCGCGCGAATTTGACGAATTGCTCACCCGCGCCGGACAGTTTTTCGCTTAGACGATAATCGCGAAGAAAGAACTTACTCGCGCGGTTCTTGACGCTTGCGTTCGCGGCGATTTTGCGCACAATCCCCGCTTCTTTTGCGGTCGATTTTTTTTGCTTTTAATTTTAATTTTGTAAAGGATGTTCCTATGCCCAACATTAAGTCCGCGGAAAAGCGCGTCCGCCAAACCGAAAAACGCACCGCCCGCAACCGCGTGCGCAAAGAGCGCTTGAAAACGTCGTTCCGCAAATTCGCCGACGCGCTCGCCGGCGGCGACGAAGCGAAAATCAAAACCGAATTTGCCGCCGCGACGCGCCTCGTTTGCCGCGCCGGCAACAAAGGCATTTTACACCCGAACGCGGTCAATCACCGCAAATCGGCGTTGGCGCTGGCGCTGAACAAAGCGCTCGCCGCGAAAGCGAAATAGCCGTTCAATCGACTAATCGACGATTAAACCCAGTCCACCGCGAGGCGGTTGACTGGGTTAAATTTTAGAACTATTGGACGGCGCGATTTATCAAAATGTATCCCCGCCGAAGGTCTTTTGCCGCTTGCGACTGCCAACCGCTCACTTTTCGTCCGTTTTCAGCGTCAGCGGAGCAATAGATAAATTCTTGCGGATGGCGTGGACATTGTGTTTCTCGGTGGAATGGGAAGAAAAGGCAAAAAGTTGAGAGTTGAAAGTTTAGAGTTGAGAGATTAGCAGTGGAGTTATCTTGAAAATGCGCGAAGCGCAACCTCTGCTAAACTCTAAACTTTCAACTCTCAACACTTAACTCTACTCTTCCGGCGCGTAAAGAATCCGTCCGCAACCGGCGCAGAGGGGGAAGTCGTTGCCGCCGGCGACGATGGCGATGAGATTGACCGTGGCTTGGCGGCGGCATTCCGCGCACACGCCGTTGACCAATTTCGCCATCGCCAATCCTTTGCCGCTTTGCAACGCCGCTTGGTAAACTTTCATCGCGTCGGGAAAGACGGCGTCAATCGCGGCGATTTGCCGTTTCCGGTCGGCGACTAATTTTTTTTGTTCGGTTTTGACGGCGGCGATTTTCACGGCGGCGTTTTGCTGATGCTCCGTGAGCGCGGCTCCGGCGTCGTCGAGGTCGCGTGTTTTCACGGCGAAAACTTTTTGCAAGCCGTCGATTTCTTCAAAATTGGCAAGTTGTTTTTCTTCTTCGGCGGCGATTTGGCGGCGCAGGTCGTTGACGCGCTCGGTAACGATGGCGTATTCTTTTTGATTTTTGACGATTTTCAATTTGCCGTCGAGTTCGGCGATTTCCGCGTTTAAGCCGGCGACTTCGCCCTGCCGCCGCCGGTTGTCCGCCGCCAAATTTTTTAGCGTCTGGTCAACCTCGGCGAAACCGGCGCGCGCCGCTTCGACGCGCATTTTTTGTTTTTCCTCGTCGAGCGGCAAGGCGTCGAGGATTCTTTTCAAGCCGAGCAAATGCCGGTCTATCGCCAGCAAGCCCAATAACATTGTCATTTGCTTGGACATCGCGCCCCCCTCAAAAAAAATTAAAAATTAAAAATTACGAATTACGAATAGTGGCGATTATTAGAAATTGCGCGAAGCGAATTTGAAAATCAAATTCCAAAATTTTTAATTTCTAATTTTTAATTTTTAATTGTCTTCCCACGCTATTTCCGCGCCGTCAAACACCGGACCGTCGGCGCAGACGCGGCGATATTTTTTCTCGCCGTTCACGTGCACCGCGACCGCGCATCCCAAACACGCGCCGAAACCGCACGCCATCCGCTCTTCCAAACTCACCTGACACGGAATTTTTTTCGCCGCCGCCCAAGCGCTCACCGCTTGCAACATCGGGCGCGGTCCGCAGGCGAAAAGGGCGGCGGCGCCGGCAATGCGGTTTAACGCGGTCAAGGCGTTGCCGCGCTCGCCCGCCGAACCGTCGTCGGTAACGACGGTCAATTCGTCGCTCGCCGAACGCAATTCTTCCGCCGCCAATAAGCGCGTCGCGTCGCGCGCGCCGAGAAGCGAATGGGTTTTAATTTGCCGCCGCCGCAATGCCGCCGCGAGCGGCATTAAACTTGGCGCTCCCGTGCCGCCGCCGATTAAAATGGCGGTGGAGTCCGGCGTGAGCGCCGCTAAATCGTAACCGTTGCCGAGCGGCGCGATAACGCTAACCGGCGTGTCGGCGGTCAAGCGGCTTAACGTTTGCGTTCCCGCGCCCACGACGCCGTAAATAAACGCGAAGCCGTCGCCGTCAAATTCGCTCGGCGCAAAGGCGCGGCGCAGCGAATGTTCCGGCGCCGCCAGCATAAAAAATTGCCCCGGCAGAAAACCGATTTCCGGCGCGGCAATTTTCATCGCCCAATAGTTTTCGTTGCGGTCGAGCGGACGGTTAGAAATAATTTTGCCGGTGAACTCTTTTTTGCGCGGGTGCATCGGGGGCTCCGGTTTAATAAAGAGCAATTACGAATTACGAAATAGATAGGTTCTAAATCACCGCGTAAAGCACGGTGTTGGCGACGGTGTAGGAATAGTGGCGGATAAAGAGGCGGTATTCTGGGACTAAATCCAATGTTCGTCTAATTTTATTACCCCCCAGTTGAAACAAGGGAGCCTGTCTTCACAGCATAGATTTTGATGCCATCGGAAAAAACTTTGTTGCGCGGATATTTTTGCTGTAAAACTTGCAGTGTTTTTTCATCAATCAGCGCCGACCAATGATAAGGCGTCAATTCTAATTTTTTCCACGGAAATTGTTGCATTATTTCGGCATAATCCTCATAAAACAACCGATTGATATGAGCGCTATGATAGCACCAGTGGCACAACGCCTCAAGTTGCTCTACGCCATAAGGCAGAGGATGATGAGCAAAGTATTCTCGCGTTTCCGGTTCCGTCCAAAGCAAGTGAATGAACGGCGGAATACCATCGCGAACTGTGGTGTTAAAATTAACCTCGTTGGGGATAAATGAGTAGTGGTGTCCGATAGGGCTTGACCATATCGGAGCAAAGTTAGTGTAAAATACCCCGCCCGGTTTAAGACATCGCCAAATTTTTTCAACTATCGTTTGCAGATTATTGATGTGTTCAAAAGCACACAACGAAACCACGATATCGAATTGTTCGAAAAAAATCGCGGGAATCTGCCCCGCGTTACCGTGAAATTTAAGGTAACGACGGTCGTTAAAATGTCCCGAAGCATCTTCCAACGCAAAGACCGAAAACGTGCCGTTTTCTCCGGCTTTTTGCGTGAGCGTGTCAACGCTGACCGCCGTAGCGGTTCCGGCTTTTTCCCAAAAATCAAGATAATCAACGCAAATCCATTTTTTTACGCCGAGACGGTCAAAAAGAATATCAGACGGAAAATTACTGCCGCCGATTTCCAACACGGTTTTCCCATAGGGATTAAGTTGTGTTTCAACAAACTTTAAGAATGACCAGTGGTGCGGTTTCAGTTCGTAGGAGGCATCATTGGTTTTGGGTTTTGCTTGCACTTGCGCAAGGCGGTGCCCATTATTTTCGTCTAACTTTTGTGCGAAAAACGCCGCCATTCGCGGCGTCAGCCAACGACTGCCGTCGGCGCATAGACGGTCGCGCATTTCGGCGTAAGTAGGCGTTCGCAGGGTAGGCACAAGACCATATACCAACAAGGCATGCCCATTGGAAACAGTGCGGCTCGGAGCATTCCGTTCCTACCGACGAGACGGCAAGCGGCGCGTTGTTGTTGGTAAAGATATTTTGAAGGCGCTCACTACACTCGCCACAGCGGAACAAGTTGCCGTTACCTAAATTCAGCCAATACCGCCACTCGCCCGCATAACAAAAGTCGGTGATTTTTTTCTCGAAAATCGCGCTCTTGAAATCGAACAATTCGCTGTGGAATTGTCCCCATACTTTGGCATATTCCGCAAGCGAAAGATGAGTATAACGCGGCAACTCATCGCGATTATGTTGTCGATGCAATTCATCGCGCGCAATCGTAATCTGCGGCAACGCGCCGAAATGCGCCAGCGAGAATGCTTTGATTTCCTCAATATCGGGAATCATTTCGTCGGACGGCGTGATTTCGACAGTTACCGAACAACCGGCGGCGCGAACTTTCGCGATATTATCGCTAAATTCTTGGAGTAAATTTTTCCTTTGCAATTCGTGATAATGAAAACTGCATTTAAAAAACAGTCGCTCCAAATGTTCCGCCGGCGCCGTCAAAATCTCGGCGAGGCGCGGCGACAATGACATATTGGAAACCACGCCGACAAAGTGTCCCGTCGCTAAAAGCGCCTTGATATACGCCGGCATTTCCGGCGGCAAGAGCGTTTCACCGGCGCCGCACAACCAGACCTCGCACACGCCGCCCAATCGTTCCGGGTTTAACGCTCGCGCCACCGTTTCCGGCGAATACCGCCATTGCGGAAGCACGCCGTGGTTTTGGTCTTGAACCTGTCCAACATAACAATAAGCGCACCGGAAATTACACGCCGTAACCGGCACGTGAACTTCGATATATTTTTTGAACACGTCTTTAATTTCGAATAAGCGCGTGAAGTTAGTTTGTTGGTCCACGCGGACGGCGCCGAGCGCGTATTGTTCGCCGAGCAATGCAAAACCGTTGCCGGAAACGGCGCCGCGATAGTGCTTTTTCACCGTCGCCAACACCGCCTCGTTCCACCGCCAATACGGATAGGCGAACCAGTGAAAACCGTTCGGGTCTAAGGCGCGCAATTCGTCGGGACACGCGATTTCATTTTCAAGTTCCGGCGCCGGAATTTCGTCAAGTTTTGGATGCGTTTTGCTGTGATACTGCAAGCGTCCGCCGTATTCGACAATTTTTGTCAAATCGTTTTTATCTAAATAGCCGCTCTTGCCGTTCACCCAATCGCCGCAAACAAAAACCTCAAACGGATAGCCAAACTCCGCCAACAGCGGCGCCGCTGAAAGTAAATCCTTGGCGCCGTCGTCGAAGCGCAGAACGACGTGATTTTCGTCGCGCAGATTAAAATCGTCGAGATAAACCACTTTTTTTACGCGCAACAGATGTAGCAACTGTTTAAATTTATATATGTCAATCTCCGTATCGCGCGTGGCATTTTCGACGATACGATGGAGCGTCAAAATTTTTCCGGCGCCGACCATTTCGCCGAACCAAGTTTTAAAATAGTTCGCGTTTTTACCATAAGCGTTATTGAATAAGACAAACGGTTGCTTGAGCAAACACGCCAAAATCGCGCCGTGCATTCGCGTCGTGTAAATTTTTTGATAACGGCTTAATTGCGCCACGCCGGTTTTAACCATCATCGGCAAAAATACGTCTAAAGCGTATTGGTCGGCGGCGGCGGCTTTTTGCGGGTCGCCCTTGATGCCATTTATCATTTGTTGAAGTCGCGCCAATTCCGGCGGCGGCGTTGAGGTCATCGTCTCCCAATCCGCGACTTCGTAATCCGTTGAACGGAGATATTGCGCGTAGTCAATCTGCGAGTTAAGTTCCTTGTCGCCGCGTTTCAGGAATAGCGCGGCGGCGCGACGCTCGTCTTTTGCAAGGTTGTCGGTGATATTCGCCAATTTTTCCGGTGGAATGCTAAACACCATATCCGGCACGAGCAGAATTTCGTTTTTAAAATACTTTTTCAACAATGCATACGAATCGCGGTCGCGAGCGCAGAGCGTTAAATTTTTGTGCCGCGCCATAATTTCCGCGTCGGCGCGGGCAAGCGCTTCGTCGAGATACGCGACCGTTTGCGGCAGAATAATAATTTGCTGGTCGGGGAAATCGGCGATGAATTTCAAGCGAAAGTCCTGTTCGTTGCGCCACCAATCGCCGAAAGTACCGCCGCCCATTCCGAGAATTACCGTTTTCGGCGCCGGATTTTTCGGCGCCGTATAGGTCTGCGACCCGCATCGATAAAGGACTTCGCAACCGATGGATTGAAGAAAACATTCCGTCCCTTGCCAAATTAACGAGTCGCCGATATTGCTGTAATACGGCAAGCCGAATAATACGCATTGTTTGCCGAGGCGCGGCGCCAATTGTTTTTTTATTTCGGCGGCAAGTTCCACGCGCTTGGCGGCAAATTGCGCGGTCAGTCCCGAAAAGTCCAAAACCTTTTCAACTTCAACCGGCGGCGCCGAAATCGGTCGGGAAGCAGGTTTCAACTCGTCAATTTCCGCCTGCACCTTGCTTATGCCCGACGAGAACGCCGCGAAGTCGGCGCCGAATTTTTCGCGCAGAAATCGCGTGATCGACGCGAGATTCTCGGAGTATTCGCGGTAATTTCGCGTCTTACGCGCCGGGTCGCGCACTAATGATTGCGGATTGAGGCGATAATTATAGCGGGCGAACGGCACGTAGCCGATTTTATCGGCATAATAAAGCGTTTGGCAATTGATATAGCGGTCTTCCGCATAACTCGCCTGCGGAAATTCTATCTCCATAATTAACGAGCGACGGTAAAGTTTATTCCAGACCACGCTGTTAATCCACCGGCACTTAGTCGGTTGAAAAATACTCTCATTGATATTGGCAATTTTATCATCGCCGATACTCCGTCTAAGATTGATATATACCCGCTCTGCCATTTCGCTTGAACGCGTCTCTTGATGCAACCAAACATCACTGTAAACCAAAGCATAATCACCGCTTACCGCCGCATAAAACATCTTTGCCAACATATCCGGTTCGAGCCAATCGTCGCTATCGGCAAACTGAATATAGGCGCCGCGCGATGCATCGAAACCGGTTTTACGCGCTTGCGGCAAACCCTCGTTTTGCGGCTGATGAATCACTTTAACGCGCGCGTCTTTCGCGGCGTATTCGTCGCAAATTTTGCCGCAGTTATCCGGCGAAGCGTCATCGACCACAATCAATTCAAAATCGGCGAAGGTCTGCGCCAAAATCGAATCGAGACATTGCCGCAAGTATTTTTCCACGTTATAGACCGGCACCAACACCGAAATCGCCGGACTTGGCAACGGCGCCGCCGCTAATTTTTGTTTCGCCAATAATTCTTGGGTCTGCGCAATCAGCGCGTCAAATTCCGCGAGCGCGGCATCGGGTTGGTTGACCACTAAATTTCGGCGATGCGCGTCATAAATCGCCAGCGCGTCGCCGATGGCGCCGGATTGCATTACCGCGAGAATTTTTTGCCGAAGCGCTTGCGGGATTAGCGCGTCAATTTCCGCCCACGTGTCGGCAGATTGCTTGATATTCAAATTCCAACGATGCGTTTCATAAATCGTCAGCGCATCACCGGCATCGCCGCACGACATTTCCGCGAGAATTTTTTGCCGAAACGCTTGCGGAATCAGCGCGTCAACTTCCGCCAACACGTGAGCGGGTTCATTGATAGTCAAATTCCAACGATGCGCTTCATAAATCGTCAACGCCTTATCGACCGCGCCGCTCCGCGTCGCGACGCGGAGCAGGTGTCGGAATGCTTCCGCCGAAATGATTTTTTCCGGCAAACCCAAGCATTGCCGATAAAGCAACAAATACAGTTCAAGCACGACAAATTTTAATTGCTCATCCGTAGTAATCGGAATAACGCTGACGGGAAATTTTTTCAA
This sequence comes from Planctomycetota bacterium, assembly GCA_031261425.1. GTDB lineage: Bacteria > Planctomycetota > SZUA-567 > SZUA-567 > SZUA-567 > MS499-59. The sequence goes on along the minus strand of JAISJR010000041.1, from coordinate 1,993 downwards.
TTCCGAATGTTGTTTGACTTGCGCGGCGAGTTGGTCAGTCGGCGTAACGATAACCATCTCTAACGCCGTGGCGCCGACGACCGCCGGCGCGTCGGCGTCGGCTAATTGTTCGGCGTTTTCAATCGTCCAAATAATTTTTTTGCCGCGCAACACCGGCGCCGCCGTCGGAAAATCGACCAATCCGCGAATGTCGAAAAGATGAATAATCCCCGCGCCATTCAGCAAATCCGCAATTTGCCCTAAATCAAAATGCGCGTTCGGCGCGGCGCCGGCGCCGCGAACCAAATGATACAGCGGCGCGTTGCCATTTTTCAGTTCGCCGATAGTCGGCAACTTCATCCGATTCCACAGCGTAACCATCTTGGCATCGGCGCCGGTTTGCGCCAAATCAAAATGCAGTTGCGCGGCGAGATTCGGTCGCAACGCGTTTTCGGCGCCGGTGAAATCGGTCGCCGCCAAGGTTATCACCGGCGGCATATTTTCCGTCAGCGTTTTCAAATCGGTGAATTTCAAAATAAACTCCTCTAAAAAAAATGGCGGAAAGGTTCCGTCATTATTTATATGGCACCTCTAAAAACATCTGCTGAATAGTTCCGCCGCTTTATGCTTCAACCACTTTCCACGCGCCGAGATTGCGTTTGGTTTGTTTGAACACGGCGCCGATCTTAAATAACTTTCTCCCACTTCCGCGATAGGGCAACAGATATTCTTTTTCGTCAATCTGCGCCAACGCTTTCGCTACCGTGCCGTTTAACTTAAACTCGAAACAATACACAAAATCGCGCGTCTCCACCAACGTGTCCACACTGCCAATCGCCTGATGCACTTCCGAATGACAATGAAAACCCAACATCGTAAAAATAAGGTGAACGACGGTTTGATAGTAATGCTCTTTTTTGACGATAATTTCGTGCGGAATCGAAGCGAAAAACGGCGGCAATAATTCCATTGCCGTCGTCGGTTCGCCATGCAAAATAGCGCGAACAAAGCGCGACAGAAACGCGCGGCGCTCGTTTGTTTCAACTCGCAAAACGCCTTCAATCAACGCATCGGCAAACGACGCCCGCACTTCTTCATTCGGATAATCCAAAATAAATTCTGCTTCCGCCGCGTCGTAATCGCGAATCGTCAAATAACCCGATTGATACAGCACCACCGTCGCGTTCAGATTCGCGATGTCAAATTTCTGGAAACTACTCTCATCGACTCGCCAATGCTCCAATTTTAAGATGTCGATTTTTTGCTCGTTAATCAGTTTCAACAAAAACGTCGGCGTGCCGGTGTTATACCAATACGATGAAAATTTGCCGGCGCTGTCGAAATGCAACAATAAACCGAACGGATTATAGACCGTCAGTTTTTTCTCGGAAAAACGATAGCCGTTGTAAAAGTTTTTCAGCCGCGCCAAGTAAGTAGCACGGTCGGTTTCGGCGGCGCAGAGGTCGATTTCCGGCGCGAAATTCGCTTCGACCTCTTCTTGCGTCCAACCGCACAAATCGGCGTAACGCGGGTCGAGAGTCAAGTCCTTGAGGTGGTTCAGGTCGGAAAAAATGCTGACTTGCGCGAACTTGGTTACGCCGGTGATAAAGACGAAGCGCAGATGTTCGTCGGCGGGTTTCAACACGCCGTAAAAACTTTTCAGCGCCGAGCGCAACTCCCGATGTTTTTCCGGCGCGTCGATGGTTTCAAGCAACGGCTTGTCGTATTCGTCGATAATCACCACCACGCGCTCACCGAATTTATCGTGAAGGTTTTTAATTAGCCGCGAAAAGCGGTCGGCGTTGTTGTCACCGGTCAATTCGACGCCGTATTTTTCCGCCGCGAAATCCAAATACATTTTTATCATACTATCCAGTATCGAAACGCCGAGGCGATAATCGCCGGCGTTGAGGTCAAGGCGAATCACCGGATGTTTTTTCCAGTCCCAGTCGAGCGAGTTTATCGCCAACGCGGCGCCGCCGACCGCGCCGTCGAACAGTTCGCGGCGCGCGGA
>JAISJR010000035.1 GCA_031261425.1 Planctomycetota bacterium | reverse complement strand
CTGTTTGCCCCGTTAGGGGCAATCTGTCGGTAGAAACGCCGCCGCCATAAAGTCGCGTCCCGTTAGGGACGCAATGTCGGTCTAATTATCACTAACCGACATTCCGTCCCTCCGGGACTGCGTCCCTACGGGACGGATTTTTTTCGGGTGGCTTTTTCTACCGACATTTCGTCCCTACGGGACTACGACCACTATCGGGACGACGCTCGTTGATAATAGGATAGGTTCTAAATAACTGTTACAAGCAATGCGAAATCAAGGTTGCCGAACAGGTCTAATAAAACGATGCATTACAAATAAATTACTCGCCGCCGCAATACCCTTTCAGAAAAAATTGTGGCTCGGCGGCATTACGGGCGTTCACCCCCTACAAAAAATTGATTTCCGCGCGATATTTCGCGCGGGGCTCTCCTCCACCTCTTTTAACTCTCCTCCACCCCGAAAAACTATGGCAAACAAATACTGTCCTATCGTCGGCACGTTGGCTTATGTTCTTTCGCCGGACAAACGGCGCGTTTTGTTGGTGCATCGCAACGCGCGCGCGGCAGACGCGCAACTCGGCAAATACAACGGACTCGGCGGACATTTGGAACGCGACGAGGACGCGCTGACTTGCATCCGGCGCGAACTGCGCGAAGAAGCCGGAATTGAGTGTGAGAAAATCGCCTTGCGCGGGACGATTAACTGGACGGGCTTCGGCAAGAACGGCGAGGATTGGCTGTGCTTTATTTTTCTCGTCGAAAAATTCTCCGGCGAGGTCTTCGCCAAAAACGAAGAGGGCGATTTGCATTGGCTCGCGCTCGACCAATTGGACTCCGTGCCGATGTGGGACGGCGACCGCCATTTTTTGCCGCTCGTTTTCGACGCCGACCCGCGCCCGTTCCACGGCTATATGCCCTACGCCAACGACCGCCCGTTGCGGTGGACGTATTGCCGGTAAGAAACTACCACGTAATCCGGTAGGTGCAGGTCTCGGCGCCGTGTTGGCGACATTCTTGCGCGTCGTCGTGGACGATGGCGGCGGTCGGTTGAAAACGACGCGCCATCGCGAGATAAATGCCGCGGTCAAAAGCGCACGGATACGGATTGCGGCTGACGCAGGTGATTTCATTCTTGGTCGGGTCAAGCCGCCCGTAGCCGTAATTGCCGATGCCTTCGCGCTTGACGCCGGTCGCGCCGTCGAACAACAGTTGCCCGTTTTTGCGGTGGTTGCAGTGATAGGCGATGTCAATGGCTTGGACGGCGGTGTCGATGTCCACCACCTGCGCCGGAAAATTCGCGTTGCGCGGAATGGAGTAACCGATGTTGAACAAGACGCGGTCGCCGATTTGTTTGGCGATATTCTCGAACGCTTTCAGCCACGCCGCCTGCGAATACCACGCCCCCATATCCAAGACCAATTTTTTCTCGACCACTTTGCCGATGCCGACCTCCCCAAAATACCGCCGCGATAAATTGGTGAAAAAGCCCAAGCCGTCGATGATGGCATAGACCGTCGGCGCGTTGACTTCAATATCGGGCTCGAAAACTTGGAATTGCATCGGTCGTAAGGGAAAAGGGGCGAGGGGTTAGATAAAGAGTTGAATAGACCTTTTGATAATCTCCGACAGTCGCCCTGTAAGGGCGAAATATATTAGCCCAGCGTAAGGGACACGCAGTGTCGTCCGCGATGCGCGGCTATTTTATTCCCCTCTACGGAGGGGTGGCAGGCGCGATGCGTTTTCGCGCCTGACGGGGTGGTTGCTCGCGTTATCCCAAAATTCGGCAACCACCCCGTCAATCGGCGAAAAAGCCGCCGATTGCCACCCCTCCATAGAGGGGAATAAAATCGGATGGCGCGTCCCGCGCCTTTACCCAGGGTGGCGCGACGGTAGAGCGTGTCGCTTACCCTGGGCTAATATATTTCGCGCTTTCAGCGCGGCTGTCGGAATGATTTATCAAAATGCTTCATCGCTCCGCGCGCTCCGCGGTGGTAAATTCGGAGGTTATTTTCATCCCTATTCCCTAACCCCTCGTCCCTAACCCCTGTTTTGTTTTTCGCGCGGTAAATGGCGGGCGATGATTTGGTGGAGTAAATCAATGTCAATCGGTTTCGCCAAAAAATCATTGAAGCCGTGGCGCAACAATTTTTCTTTGATGCCGTCGTCGTCGTTGGCGGTGAACGCGATAATCGGCAAATTCCGGTATTTTTCCGCGCGCAACGCCCGTATCGCCCGCATCGCCTCCAAGCCGTCCATCTCCGGCATCATATAATCCATCAACACCAAATCGTAGTCGCAATTTTTAACTTTTTCCACCGCCTCCGCCCCGCTCTCCGCCGTTTCAATTTGTATCGCATACGGCGAGAACACGCCCGCCGCGACCATCAAATTAACTTTGATGTCGTCAACCACCAACACTCGCGCGGTCGGCGCGGTGAACCTCGCGCCTTCGCCGGTCGCCGTCGCGTCAATTACCGTTTGCGGCAGACGCGCGGTGAAAACGCTCCCTTTGCCGAACTCCGATTTAACCGTGAGGTCGCCGTTCATCAGGCGGCACAAATGGCGGCTGATTGCCAATCCCAACCCGATGCCTTCGCAACCGCGAGCGTCTTTGGCGTCAAACTGGTTGAACCCGCCGAACACTTTCGCGAGATGTTTTTCCTGAATCCCGATGCCGGTGTCGGCGACCGTCAACACTAAAACGAACGCGGCGGCGGCGGAAAATTCGCCCGCGACGGTGAGCGTAATTTTGCCGGCGGGCGTGAATTTGACCGCGTTGTTTAACAGATTCGTCAACACTTGTTGCACGCGGACGGAGTCGCCGCGGAGTTGGCGCGGCAACGCCGCCGTCATCTCGACGGCTAATTTAACCGGCGCGCCGTTCAGTTGCGCTTGGGCGAGGGCAACGCAATGCTCGACGAGGGCGCGGGGGTCGTAAGCGGCGGGCTGTAATTCGATTTTACCGGCGCCGAGATTGGAGAAATCGAACAGGTCGTTGATGATGCCGAGCAAATTTTTGGCGGCGTTTTGAGACAGGCGGGTGTAACCGGCAAGGTCGGCGGGCAGGTCTTGGTGGAGAATCTGTTCGTTAATCCCGACAATCGTGTGCATCGGCGTGCGGATTTCGTGGTTCAGCCGCGCCAGAAACGAGGACTTGGCGCGCCGGTCTTCTTCGGATTCGAGATAGGCGTCGTTCAAGTCCTCGACGCTTCCCATCAGTTCGTTGATGTCTTGGCAGATGCGCGCCATTTCGCGGCTAATCTCGGCGGCTTGTGCCAGCACGGCGGAGAGGGAGGGCGCGGTCTCGCCGGCAAGCGCGGCGTTGATTTTTTCGCAGTCCTCCCGCCATTCGGTTATCAGCGCCATTTGGTTAATGGCTTTGGACACTAACGCGAGCGTGATGTCGTCAATCTGATGCGCCAAGTCCATTGCGTTTCCAGAGTTGAGAGTTCAGAGTTCAGAGTTGAAAGTTTAGAGTTGAGAGTTTAGCGGTGGAGTCATTTTAATAATGCGCGAAGCGCATTCGCCTCTCAACTCTCAATTCGTGTTACGCGGTTAGCGTCGGTGCTATTGCAACGAAAAAATTGAAAAAACTCCGACAGTCGCCCTGAAAGGGCGAAATATATCAGCCCAGGGTAAGGCACACGTTCTACCGTGCCGCAACCCTGGGTAGCGGTTGATTGATAAATAAATCCGACAGTCCCGCCGCGTGGTTTGCGGCGGCAAACGCCGCCTCCGGCGGCGAGAGCGGTTCGCCACAACGCGGCGAACCGTCCAATTTCGGTTGGCGCTTCGCGCCGTTTTAACCCAGGGTGGCGCGACGGTAGAGCGTGTCGCTTACCCTGGGCTGATATGTTTCGCGCTACGGGACTGCGTCCCTTTCAGCGCGGCTGTCGGAATAAATTATCAAAATCGCGTAACACGAGTTTCAACTTTCAACTTTCAACTTTCAACTCTCAACTCTAAACTCTGAATCACCGCTTATAGGTGTAATCAGCGCCGTTGCCATATTGCGGTTGCAACCACGCGCCGCGTCCGATCGGGACGGTCGGCACGGGCTGATAGCGGTAGCCGTTCGCCGGATTATACGGCTCGTGCTCGCGAACAGGGTAAGCGCCGTTATACACGGCGTGTCCTTGCGGTTTGGGCGGATTGCGGCTGAACATTTCGCGCTGATACGTTTCATACACGCCGTCTTTTCCCTCCTCATAATAGCGCGTCGCCGCATACGCCGCGTCCGGTTTTTGATTGACCGCGCCGACCACGCCGAGCGGCAATCGCGCCGCATTTCCGGGCGGCGGTGCCGACGGCGTCGCGTCGATGTAATTGTTGATGACTTGCACTTGCGGCTGATTGGACGCGGCGACCGGCGGAAGCGCCGTGTAACCGCGCGTCGTCGTCACGTAACTGCCGTCCGGCAACAGCGTCAACGTCTCCGGCGACGCCGCGGACGGCGCGGTGCCGGCGCCGAGGGCGAGCGGCGCGAAGAGCGAGCCGCCTGCGCGCGGCAACTCCACACCGCGTTCGAGGTCGTTTAACTGCCGGATATATTCCCGCGCCCATTCGCGCCACGTGTTTAGATTTACCCAAAGTTCGGTGTTTTTCTCATAAACACTGCGCGTCAGCCGCTCCTGCGGCGTGCCGCGGTCGAGCATCACTTCGTCGAGGTCCGGCGTCGGCGTGTGCAAATCCAATACTTTCAGCCAATACTGGCGCGCGCCGGTCGGGTCTTGATTGGCGAAGTAACAAATTTCGCCAAGGTGAAAATACGTCTCGGCGCGTTCGGACAGCGACCCGCGCCGCAACGCCTCGTCAACCGCCGCGCCGAAAGTTTTCACCGCGAATAAAATCAGGTCGTTGGCGCGAGCGAGCGACTCGTCGCCGGACGACGGGTCGCGCAAAATATCCAAGCCCGCCGCTTGATAAATCGTGCCGCGCGAGTTGAGATAACGCGGATTTTCCGGCTCGATATTCAGCGCCCGCACGAGGCAGGCGTCGGCTTTGGTGAACGCGCCGAGTTGCTTATACACCAAACCCATATCGTTCCACGCCTGGTCGAAATTCGGGTCGATGTCCACCGCCGAGCGGAAATAGCGGAGCGAATCTTTCAGCCGCCCCTGCCGGACTAAATTCCCGCCCATCACGTAGGCGATATACGCCGCCTTGCCGTCGTCGTTGGCGGGACGTTGCGGGATTTCGCCGTCGTTGGCGTCGAGTTGCGGATGGCGCGTCGCCGGTCGCGGGTCGGTCGGGAGAAATTTATCGGCGGCGGCGGGCGCGGGCGTTTGATTCGGGACGTTCGGCGCCAACGTTTCCGTCGCGGCGGGACGCGGCGCGACGGGACGCGTCCCGACGACCGCTTCGGGATAATAAACGGCGGCAGACGCGGGCGCGTTGTTCGCAACATTATTATTGTTGTTGGCGGCGGCGGACGCGAATTGCGGAAGCATAACTTTGAACGGCGCGGGCGACTCGTCGCCGCCGGTGTTGCCCGCGTTGTCGCGGGCGGTTACGCGCAGATAAAAATTTTCCGGCGGAATTTGCCAGTTGTAATGACCGGTGTTCGGCAAATTTTCGGCGACGGCGTTCCAGTTCGCGCCGTCGGTCGAGTAGTAAATACCGACGCCGTTCAGCGCCAAATTTTGGTCGGTCGCCGTCCATTCGAGGCGGGCGTTTTCGCCGGCGCGAAAAACGGCGTGGCGGAGCGGAGCGATAATTTTGACTTGCGGCGCGGCGGTGTCGGCGATGACTTTGACTTGCGCCGCTTCGCCCGGGCGCGGCGCGGGCGCGGCGCCGACGCGGTCAACGCCGCGCGAGGTGAAAAAATACGCGCCGTCGCCCGGCACGGAAACGGTGCGGGAAAACGTCTTCTCGCCGTAGTCGCCGGCGATTTCGCACGCGCCTTCCGGCAACCAGCCGCTCTGCGGAAAGCGCGAAATGTAGAGTTCCGCCGCGACCGCGTCGCGGGCGTCGCGGTCTGCCGGTTTGACCTGCACGAGAAACGAATGGGTGTTGACGTATTTCACCGGCGGTTCGCCGGCGCGGGCGGTGTGGGCAACATTGACGGCGGCGGCGATTAACGCCACGCCCCCGATAAACTTTTTGCGAAAAATGAACATCGTCGCGGTCCGATAATTTGAGACAAAAAAACACCGCTAAATTATCGGACATTGACGCGGGGAATAATTAGCGGAAATGCGGGGGACAATCATTCGAGCGGACGACAAGCGACTTCGACCGCCGCCCAGAATTGAGATACGAGAAAATAGGGAAAATCTTTCGGCTCGTGCGCGCGCGACGGGATTATCCCCGCTAACCATATTTTATGTTCTTCATAAGTAGTCAGCAGAGCGCGGCGATAAGCGGTGGCGATTGGTGATTCCGACCAATCGGATAAAATGCTGGCGGCGACATCAAAAGCAAACGTGGCGTTAAGCCGGAGATTAACCGCATCGTAGCGCGATTCTGTTTTAGGAGCGCGAAACGGCATCACAGCCATTATCGCGGCGCAGGTGGCGGCGATGATTTTATGATGACAAAGTAACGGCGGACTGCCGTCCGGATGGCGAACGAACGGCGCGATGTAGTTTCGTTCAAAATAGAAAGTGGCGTTGGTGAGCGTCGGCGCCTTGCCTCTGTCCGCAACCGGAAAGCGCTCAATGAAAAAATTGATTCGCTCTTGCAGGTAGCCGCGACGAATATCCGGTTTAGACAGCGCCGACATTGCGATACTCCCGTCCGGTGATTTCAACGTAAAGTCGGCGCGTGTCGGGCATATTTTCCAACATCCAATCAATGGCTTCAACTTCTCTTTTTCGTCCGGCGACCAGAATTTTACTCGCGTCTTTATCGGAGTTTTCGTAGAGCATATTCTCGCCGGTCGGAACAAGCGACGGGTCAAGCGGTTTGAACGACGAGATGCCTTCTTTTTGGCAAAAGTCGTCGAGGTCTTTCTTCATCGCCGCCCATTCGGTCTCGGTGATTTCGCTCATAGGAATTCTCCTTGAAAACAACATTGATTGGTCAAGAGGTAACGATGAAAAAATGACGCTCGTTTTTAGTATTTTTTTATTAAGGCGCAATGGCGTCCAAACCAATATCCAACGCCGCGACGCTGTGCGTCAGCGCGCCGACGGAAATCCGGTTCACGCCGGTTTCCGCGACCGCGCGGACGTTGTCGAGCGTAATGCCGCCGGACGCTTCAAGTTGCGGGCGCGAATTTGCGGCGGAGAGCGCCGCCGTCAGCGCCACCGCTTCGCGCATCGTGGGCGCGTCCATATTGTCCAATAAAATATAATCCGGCGCGCTCGGCAACACCGCTCGCAACTGTTCGAGGGTATCGACTTCCACCATCAGCGGCAACGCCGACCGGCTTCGCGCCAAGCGCGCCACTTCCGCCGGCGACGCGACGCCCGCCAGCGCGAGATGATTGTCTTTAATCAAAATCATATCGAACAAACCGAGCCGGTGATTGGCGCCGCCGCCGTGCGCGACCGCCAACTTGTCGAGCGCCCGATGTCCGGGCAGGGTTTTGCGCGTGTCGTAAATTTTCGCGCCGGTGCCGCGCACGGCTTCGACGTAACGGCGCGTTACGGTCGCGACGCCGCTCATTCGTTGCAAAAAATTCAGCGACACGCGCTCGCCGGTCAAAATCGACCGCGCCGCGCCCGCGATTTTCAGCAACGGCTGACCGGCGGTGATGCGCTCGCCGTCGGCGACGAGCGGCGTAACGATTACTTCCGGGTCAAGAAACGCGAAAAAGCGCCGGACGATTTCGCCGCCGGACAGAACGCCGTCGCGCCGCGCGACGAACGCGGCGGACAACCGCGCCGCCGCCGGCGCGAGAATCGCGGTGGTTACGTCGCCGTCGCCGACATCCTCCGCCAGCGCCAGCGCGAGGAGCGCGTCAACCTGTTGCCATTGCACGGACGAGAGCATTGCGGTCTCCGAAGGGAATTAACAATTAACAATTCACAATTAACAATTGTTGAGTTTGATTTTTAGAACCTATCCGAATATCGAACTAACATAACCTCTTTCTACCGACGGTTCGCCCCTACGCTAACGGCGCATTGGATTGGGAAAATTCGATGGCAAATGAGAGCGGAGGTTCTTTAGATTGCGCATATTGCGCAATTTCGTGACGCCAACGAGTTGAGCGAGAAATAAATTTTTCCATTTTTGGACCGGCGATAACCTTTTTGACACAATGCTCCTCGTCCAAAATATGTAAATACGGAAGTCCGAGGAGGTCTTTGGTCGGATTTAATCGCCTTATTTTTTCGTCTCCGAAGCGGCACAGTTTTAAGATGCGCATTTCTTGTTCTTCGGCAAAAGCGGCGTCCTTTACTAAGTGTCGTAAATAGATGAGCAGATTCCACGCCGCTTTTTTTCTTTCTTCTGCGGCGGTCTTGATTAACGAACGTTTTACTTCATCTTCTTCTGAATCTGCCCGTTTAATCTTTTCCTTAGCATCTTCAATTATTTTATTAGCATCTTTAATTATTTTGAGATATTTCTCTCTTACGGCTTCGAGGGCATGGGAAATAGCCGTATTCCTGTCTGATGCCCATGAATACTTCTGCTCATTCCTGCTTTCCTGACCAACCACCCTCAATGCACATTGTGTCGGGGTATGAATGAAAAACGGTTTGTCGTTATTACGATAATTGTAGTAAAGAACCCAATATAGAGGGAGGTGGTCTTGCGCCTCATCTGCATTTGTGCTTTTCTTGTCTCCTGTATCAGGACGTTTTCGTTTGGGAAGATTGATAAACGAACCTCCATAAGAATCATCGGCGAAGAAATTTTTGTCAAAGACGAGGCATAGCCCAGTCCCGGGGGCGTCAGGAAGATTTCCGTAAAGACGGAACTGATTCAAACCGTCTATGTAACAAGTAAAAGATGCCTGCACCGCAATCAGCATTTCAGAAGAACAGAATTTTTCAGCGGTCTCTGTATTAAGGAATTGCTGAAATATCTTGCCTTCCGTTGGGTCATTCGTGGAGGATACACCCTTTAATTGAAGTTCTTCGGGTTTAATCATGCGTTCTAAATCTTCAACCGAGATATAATGCGCAACTTGATAAACGGCGCCATTTTCTTCTTTTTCAGGAGTATCAGAAAATTCTACGCGAAGCAGTTCTATCACATCTTCTTGGGCTTCCCAAAGTTCACGTAGGTTTTCGTTTTTGATTAGTTCTTCATTTTTACCGAGAAGTTCACAAAAATCATCATCCCGTTCCCATTTACCGGCAAAACGAAAAAATTCTTTTTCCTCGGCTCGGAAAAATTGCGAGAGGATGTTGTCTGCTTGGGTTTTGATAATTTCACGCAGTTCTTGCCCCCATTGGTTCCACTTTTCCCTTTCTTCAGTTTCTTTCCATTTTTCCATATTTTTTGATTTACCGGTTTTTCTATAAGGAATCATCGCATTGACAACGCCCTTCGCCAGCGTCAGTTGAATTTCCTTGTCGACGGCGAAACGGGCGGCGACGCCTTTCAAGGTCTCGCCCCACGCTTCCATTTCCACAAACGCTTGCGCTCTGCCGTAGTATAATATCGCATTGACCGCGCCATTCGCCAACTGCAGTTGAATTGGGGCGGCGACGACTTTCGATACCTTATCATGATCATGCGCTTCCGACTCATCCAACTCTTTAAGTGTCATACCCCAATTTTCCAACTTTTCCCATTTTTGCGCCTTGCCGTAGTAAGAAATCGCGTTGACCGCGCTCTTCGCCAATTCCAGTTGAATTTTCGCATCTTTGGCGAAACGGTCGGTGGTGGCGACGCCTTTCAACGTCTTGCCCCACGCTTCCAACTCATCCCACTTTTGCGCGGCACCGTAACGCAAAATCGCGTTGAATGCGCCTCTCGCCAATTCCAGTTGAATTTTCGCATCTTTGGCGAAGTCTTTGGCGACGCCTTTCAACGTCTTGTCCCACTCTTCCAACTCATCCCACTTTTGCGCGGCACCGTAAAACAAAATCGCGTTGACCGCGCCCTTCGCCAATTCCAGTTGAATTTTCGCATCTTTGGCGAAACGGGCGGTGGTGGCGATATCTTTCAACGTCTTCCCCCACGCTTCCAACTCATCCCACTTTTGCGCCTTGCCGTAGCCGGAAATCGCGCGTACCGCGCCCTTCGTCAACGCCAGTTGAATTTTCGCAACGTTGGCGAAATGGGCGGCGACGCCTTTCAACCTACCGCCCCACTCTTCCAGTTTTACCCAGTTGTTATTCGTGCTGTAACCCCAAATCGCTCGTACCGCGCACTTCGCTAATTCCAGTTGAATTTTCGCATCTTCGGCGAAATCGGCGGCAACGCCTTTCAACGTTTTGCTCCACGCTCCTAATTTTGCCCAGTCGTACGCCGTGCCGTAGCGAGAAATCGCGTTGACCGCGCTCTTCGCCAATTCCAGTTGAATTTTCGCATCTTTGGCGAAATTGGTGGCGACGCTTTTCAAGGTATCGCCCCACGTTTCTAACTTCTCCCACTCGTGCGCCGTGCCGTAGTCATACATCGCGTTGACCGCGCCCTTCGCCAATTCCAATTGAATTTTCGCATCTTTGGCGAAATTGGCGGCAACGCCTTTCAACGTTTTGCTCCACGCTCCTAATTTTGTCCAGTCGTACGCCGTGCCGTAGCGAGAAATCGCGCGGACCGCACCTTTCGCCAACGCCAGTTGAATTTCCACCTTGTCGGCGAAACGGGCGGCAACGCTTTTCAACGTCTCGCCCCACGCTTCCAACTCTTCCCAATTTTGCGCGGTGCCGTAACCGAAAATCGCTTCGACCGTCCCCTGTGCCAACCGTAGCCAGCGGTCGTCGAACTTAACGGTTCTATGGGAGGCATTCTCCCACTCACTACGAAGTTGTTTCAATTCGGGAGATGGGGTATATGGCGCAGACATAAGTTGCTCCGATGCGGGAGGTGGGGAGGCGGACGTTATACTTGTTCGACAACGGTTAAAAAAAAGAACAATTACGAATTACGAACGGAGGTTACGCGATTGGTTGTTTTGATAAATCATTCCGACAGTCGCCCTGCAAGGGGCGGTGCGTAACAGCCTAGCCCAAAGGAAAATCGGCTCTTTGATTTTCCGGCGGGCTGGGACGTTGCCGGAAAAACGGCGGCGCTCTGTAAGAGCAGTGGAATTTTTTGCACTGCCCTTGCAGGGCGCGTATTTGTTAGGAAACGGTTTTTCCCAGCGCGTTGCGCTGGGCTGTTACGCTCTGCCGCTTCGCGGCGACTGTCGGAATAATTTATCAAAATCGCGTAACGCGAGTTCTTAATTCTTAACTCGAGTTACGCGGTAAAAAATCGATTACCAGCGGTAGCGTAGCCCCGCAGGGGCGTGATTATGCATAACCGGCGGTGGAGCGCGAAGCGCGGTAACCGCCGGAAAAGCGCCGCCGCAAGACCAGCCCCGCAGGGGCGGGATTATCGGGTGCCGCCGTTCGTTTCTAATTCAATAATTTCGCCCCTGCGGGGCTAACTTATTTTCGGCGTTATCCGGCGGTTACGCGGGCGATAGCGCCGCCCGCTTCACCGCCGGTTATTCATCATCACGCCCCTGCGGGGCGAGCCGGTAATTAGTGTGGTTTTACAGTTGACCGCGTAACACGAGTTCTTAATTGTGAATGGTGAAAGCGTTGCCGGTCATTTGCGCAATCGGCGCGCCGAGGTCGTCGGTAACGTCGATGCGATAGACCGACATCGCGCGTCCGCGCGACAGGCAGGTCGAGGCGGCGAGGAGTTTCGCGCCGCGCGTCAATTTCAGATAGGAAATGGCGCACGATTGCCCGACAGTCGCGCCGACGGGTTCGCCGCTGACCATCGCCAGATTGCAATGCACGGCGAAAGTAAAATCGGCGAGCGTGAAAATCGCGCCGCCCTGCACGCCGCCCACGGCGTTGCGGTGATTCTCGGTTAGAACCATACTGCATTGCACGGACGTTTCGCTCACCGCGTCGATGACGACGCCGATGTTCGCCGCGAACCGGTCGCCGCGAAAATACTGTCGGATTTTTTCGAGGTCGATGGTCATATATGCCTCATTTTTAAGAATAAAAACCTCACAATAACGAGTAGCCCGCCGCCGCGTGTATCGCATACCACTCTTCGCGGGTTAAAGTAATTTCCGTCCCCGCGATACATTCGCCGAGACGCGCGGCGTTCATACTGCCGATAATCGGCTGAAATTTCGCGGGATGACGGATAAGCCACGCCACCGCGAGCGCCGTGTTGCTCACGTTATACTTCGCCGCGATGCCGTCGAGCACTTGGTTCAGCGCGGGAAACTTCGGACTGCCCAAGAACACGCCCTCGAAGAAGCCATACTGGAAAGGCGACCACGGTTGGATGGTGATGTCATGCAGGCGGCAGTAGTCCAACACGCCCAAATCGCGGCTGACCGCGTCGTTGCCGAGCGTGTTCATATGCATCGACTGGGCAATCATACTCGCGTTGGTGATGGAAAGTTGCAGTTGATTGACGATTAGCCGCGGTTTTACGTGTTTTTTCAGCAATTCAATCTGATAGGGCGTGTGATTGCTCACGCCGAATTGCCGCACTTTGCCGGAAGAATGAAGCCGGTCAAACGCCGCCGCAATTTCCTCCGGCTCGGCTAACGCATCGGGGCGGTGGAGCAGTAACAGGTCGAGATAATCCGTCCTCAGCCGTCCAAGTATGCCGTCCACGCTATCCAGAATATGTTTTAGCGAGAAGTCATACATCACGCCCGGCACAATCCCGCACTTGGACTGTATTATGACCGCTTCCCGTTTTATGCCCGCGTCGGCAAGCGCCGCCGCAAAGATGCTCTCGCAAACGCCGTAGGGCGGGCTCCCCGGATAGATGTCCGCGTGGTCGAAAAAGTTCGCGCCGTTCTCCACGGCGTAGGACACAAACTTTGCCGCCTCCGCGGGTTTAAGGGCGTTCATTCGCATACACCCCACCGCGAGGCACGGCGCCTCGCTGTTGCCTAAATTGATTTTTTTCATGCGCTCTCCTTGGTTAAGAAATTAACAATTAACAATGAACAATTGAGGTTACGCGATTTTGATAAGTTATTCCGACAGCCGCCCCAACGGGGCGGTGCGTAACAGCCCAGCGCAACGCGCTGGGTAAAACGTCGCCCATAAATTACGCGCCCTGCAAGGGCAATGCAAAAATTTTCCACTGCCCTTAACAGGGCGCCAACGTTTTTTTACAACGCGAACCCAGCCCGCCGGAAAATCAAAGAGCCGATTTTCCTTTGGGCTGGGCTGTTATGCTTTGCCGCTTCGCGGCGACTGTCGGAATAATTGTTAGAAAATTGCGCGAAGCGAATTTGAAAATCAAACTCCACCATTTTTAATTTTTAATTCGTAATTACTTCCCCCGCCTTGCCGCGGCGCGGAGCGGCAAACTGTGCAGGCGGATAAAACCGGTCGCGTCGGATTGGTCATACGCGCCGTGGTCGTCGCTCATACTGGCGATTTTTTCGTCATACAACGAGCGCGGACTTTTGCGCCCAAGCGGCGTGATGTTGCCTTTGTAAAGTTCAAGCCGCACCGTGCCGGCGACGTTTTTCTGCGCCTGTTTGCTCAACGCCGCGAGCGCCCGCATTTCGTCGCTGAACCAAAAACCGTTATACGCCAGCGCGGCGAAACGCGGCATCAGCCCGTCGCGCAAATTCATCAGGTCGCGGTCTAACGTGATGCCTTCGAGGTCACGGTGCGCCGCCCATAAAATCGCGCCGCCCGGCGTTTCATACACGCCGCGGCTTTTCATCCCGACGAACCGGCTTTCGACCATATCGACGCGCCCGACGCCGTGTTTGCCGCCGAGGCGGTTGCACTCCGCGAGCATCGCCGCCGGCGACAATTTCTTGCCGTTAAGTTTGACCGGCAAGCCCTCGGCAAATTCGAGTTCGATGATTTCCGCCTTGTTCGGCGCGGTTTGCGGCGAGACGGACAACTCAAACATTTTCGCGTCGGGGCAATAAAACGGGTCTTCCAACACGCCGGCTTCAAACGAAATGTGCAACGAATTTTCGTCGGAACTCCACGGCTTTTTCGCCGTCGCCTTCACCGGAATTTTGTGTTTGGCGGCGTAGGCGAGCAAGTCCTCGCGCCCCTTGAACTCGGCTTGAAATTCCGGCGTGCGCCAGAGCGCCAGCGCTTTCAGTTTCGGCGCGAGCGCGGCGGCGGTGAACTCAAACCGCACCTGGTCGTTGCCCTTGCCGGTGGCGCCGTGGGCAAAGGTCGCGGCTTTTTCGCGGGCGGCGATTTTGACCAATTCTTCGGCGATGCACGGGCGGGCGAGCGAGGTGCCGAGGAAATAGCGCCCCTCGTAGAGCGCGTTGAACTGCATCGCCGGATAGACGAAGTCGCGGACGAATTTTTCTTTGAGGTCGGCGACGATGATTTTTTTCGCGCCCGACGCGAGCGCTTTTTTCTCGACCGCCGCCCAGTCCTCGCGCTGACCGACATCGCCGGCGTAACAGACGACCTCGTAGCCGCGCTCGGCGAGCCACTTGCAAATGACGCTGGTGTCCAAACCGCCGGAATAAAGCAGGATTACTTTTTCGGACATGGGTTGCTCCTTTATTTTAGAGTTGAAAGTTTAGAGAAGCGCGGCTTCAACCGCGTAACTGCGGTTGTTACCGTTGATTAAACCGCGCAAAATAAGCGTCGATTTCAGGACGTAATTCAAGACCGGCTTGTGCAAAACATTCAAGCAAATCCGCAAAAGTTCCGGTGCCGCCGAGAAAATCCCAAAATTCGGCGGCGACTTTTAATTCGTGATTAAGGTCAAGCATCCCGCGCATCGTCCAGCGGTTATACGGCTCCGGCTCGTAAGGGTTATACGGTATGGCGATTAACGTTTGCACGTTGGCGGCAGGGTTCGTCGCCAGAGTTGCCGCCGCCCATTCTAACAGCGTCCGCTTAAATTCTTTGAAACCGCCCGCATTAGGTTTAGCGGTTTTGATGTCAATCAAATAAATCGTGCCGTCGCGCGCGACCAACTTCAAGTCAACTTTGGTGGATTTGACGGCTACCATAGTTCCGTTTTGGCAAACTTGGCGGAGCGCGTTTATTTCTTGCGGCTTGTCGGGCGAAGCCGCCGCGGTGGACAAGCCGTCCATAATGTTCTGGATGACGCGCTGTGCCTCAACAGAAATTTGCGTTCCGGCGCGTTGTTGCGATGCGGCAGATTGAAAGTTATTCGCCGCGAGCGCCTTTGCCACCGGTTCAAAAATACTCGTGCCAAAATTCGTGCTTAACGAATGAATAAACGAATACAACGCCATTCGGTCTTTGCCTAACAAGCGAAAATGAAACGGCATTGATGCCGGTTCTGGACGGTAATTTTGAAATTTATCACGCAAACACGCGATAATTGTTTGGCGAATACTTGTTTGCTGTTGGTTAGTTAAGGTTGCCATTATTTCTCCTGTAAATGAAAAATAATTTCCGAATACGCCCCTTTATCTTTTTCCGTGCGATTTAACACCGGACGTTTGAATTGATTGACGATTTTCATGCCGGCATTTTCGGCGATGGTCGGATACATTTTATATTTGTCGTTTGCCACCAGAAAGACGTGGTAATCGTCCGCCAAAAATCGTTTGCAGTTATTCAGCACGTCCGAAATTCCGCGCCGGTAATTTTCTTTCGCTTCCCGCCCTTGTCCCTTAAACATCGCGCCGATTTCCGCTTCGTCGCGGCGCTGGAAGCCGAATAAATCATAGGCGTAAGCGTGTTGCTCGTGATAGTCAATCAATCCGACATAAGGCGGCGAGGAAAATATACCGCGAATCTTTTGGCGTTCAGCGAGCGCGCCAAAATCGGCGTTTCTACGCCGGAGTTCCGCAAAAATATCCAGTGTCCGGCTATCGCCGGTCAAACACATTTGAAACGTGGCGGTGCGAATACGGTCAAATTGCGCTAAACGTTTTAGTGTGTCTTTGGCGTAGGTTTCCCACCATTTGAGCATTGAAAAAAGCGGCTTGCATACTTTGCCGTGTTTGTGGCAATAGTAAGTCGCCGTAACCGGTTCAACCAGCGTGGCGAGGTCGGCGTGCGTGGTCGCGCGACAACTGCGAATCGCGCGGCTTAAAATGACGCTGATGATTTTTTTGACGTTGACGTTAGTGATTTTTTTTATTTCGCTAAACACTAATTCAATCTCGTCGCGCACCGGTTGCAGATACCATTTATTCAGAAAACCGTCCGCCGAATCTTGGCGTAATTTGACGTGATATTTTTTCACCCACTCGCGGTAAATCGGCAAAAATTCTTTTTCTTTTTCCGCGCCGTAACGCGCCTCGTCAATTTCGCCCTGCCGCAAACGATATTTGTAATCCGGCACCGGAAAATACCGACCGTTAAATTGGTTCAACGCCAACAATAGTTTTTCTTCAAATTCAACGATGGGAGAATTAGCCAGAAATTCCTTCAACGCGCCGGTGATTCGTGCCAATTCATTTTTGACCTCGGCAAAATCGTAGCGACCGATCTTGCAATTGCCAATCAACGCATTAAAAGCGGAAATATCAACGCCGACCGCGTGCATTCCCAACTCCGCCGCTTGCACCAAAGTCGTGCCGCTACCGGCAAACGGGTCAAGCACAATATCGCCTTTTTGGAAATAAACGTCGGTCTTGAAAGCGTCGGTATGGTCGTCCAAAAAATACCCGACTAACTGCGGAATGAACTTGCCCTTGTAAGGGTGAAGGCGATGCACGTGTTTCGTGGTTTCGGCTTCTTTGTATTGGTCGAACGACAACGCCCAGTTCAAGTCGTCGCCGAGACGCGCCTTGAAATTCACTTCGCGGGAGCCGGCGTAGGATTGGTAATAGCGCAACAAGTCGTCTTGCGCGATTTGCGTCGCGCCGTTATCGCCGATTTTTTTCACGCGCCCGTATTGGACGAGATACGCGATATTGGACGGCGTAACGTTTTTGCCGAGATACGCGCTCGCCCACCGGCTCGCGTCGTTGATAGTCAATAAATCGTTCATTGCGGTCATACTTTATTCTCAGACAAGAGGGGGAGTCGCGCTCAACTCTGCTTCACCCGATATCCCGCTTTTTCAATGGCGGCGCGGATGTTTTCCGGCGCGGCGGCGCCTTGCACTTTGAGGGTCGAGGTCGCAATGTCGGCGACCACTTTTTCGACGCCCGCCACGGCGCCGACCGCTTGCTCCAGAGTCCGTTGGCAGTGCTGGCAAGTAATGGTGTCGATAGAATAAGTGGCGGCGTTCATCATTGCTTCTCCGGCAGAACGCGGGTCGCGCGCGGCGTTGAGCAACAGCCCGCCCAAAAAGACCGCGCAGGCGTAACTAAACCATTCCGGCAAAATTCCGTCGCCGTGGACGTGCGCGCCGTGGTGTATATGCGCGACTTGAAACCACGCGGCGGGCAACGCCGCGTCAATCAAATAACCGAAAAAGACCGCGCCGGCGACGATGGACGCGAGGTAACAAGTCAGCGTTTTGCGCCCTAAAACCTTGCCGACGACGGCGATGGTCGAAGCCATCGTCGCCGGTCCCGCCATCAAAAACACGAACGCCACGCCCGGACTTAAACCCTTCATCATCAGCGCCAGCGCGATGGGAATCGACCCCGTGGCGCAAACGTAAAGCGGGAGCGCCACCAATAAAACCAACGCTACCGAGAGCCAATAATTTTGCAAATAGCGCGTGAAAAAATCGTCCGGCACGACCAACGTCAACAACGCCGCCACCGCCAACCCCAACAGCAACCACTTGGCGATGTTGCGCAACATCTCGATGAAGCCGTAACGAAACGCCGCGGCGATTTTCGCGGTTAGCGTGGCGGCGGACGGCGGAGTTTCATTATTATTATGGTCGCCGGTCGCCGCAATTTCCGACTGCGTCGGTTCCGACCGCGCCGGTTCCGGCGACGGCGCCGCGCGGATTAAGCCGTCGGTAATCCAGCCGCCGAGGACGCCGGTAATGAACGCCGAAACGGCGCGCATTATTGCCATCGGGACGCCGAGTAGCGCCGAAGTCGCCAAAATGGAATCGACGCCGGTCTGCGGCGTGGCGATGAGAAACGCGACGGCGGCGCCGTTCGAGGCGCCGTGCTGGCGCAACGCCAAGCCGGTCGGAATGACGCTACAAGAACAGAGCGGCAACGGCAAGCCGAGCAACGCGGCTTTGAGCGCCGAGCCGAAGCCGGGGCGTCCCAAATGCCGCGCCAGCGTGTCGCGGCGCACGACGACGTGCAGAATGCCCGCGAACAAAAAACCCAGCAACAAATAGGGCGCCATTTGCACGAACAAACCGCCGAACGCGGACAGATATTCTAAGAGGTAGTTCATAGACCACGTCTTTCTAATTAACAATTAACAATGCACCATTAACAATTGAGGAATTTGATGATTAAAATTTCGCGAAGCGAATTTGAAAATAAAACTCCACCATTGTTAATTGTTAATTGTGCATTGTTAATTGTTTTTGGCTAATTCTTTCAGCATCAGCGTCAACGACGCCTTTGCCCAGTTGAGCGGGATAATCGGACTCGGCGCGACGAAAACCCGCCCGTCCGCGACGACGTGGTTGTAACTTTCCGGCAGGGCGAACGTCGGCGCTTTTTGCCCGTCCGCCGCGACGACTTCTCTATCGCCGACCGTGCCGGTCAATTGTCCGAACGCGCGGTTGGCAAACCGCGTCGCCGTCGCCCAATCCGCCGGTTCTTTGGTCTCGGCATAGACGATTAACGCCGCGGTCGCGAACCACGAATCGAAAAACCATTGCGCCTCGGTGCCGGGGATAAAACTCCGCTTCCGCTCCGCGTAAGAACGCGCGTCCGTGTCGGTCGGGATATTCTGAAACCAAAAATTCCCCGACTGATAATCGTCGTTGACGTAACGCCGAATCCCGTAGTCGCCGGCGAGCGTCGCGACGATTTGCAGGACGCGGCGCTTTTGCGCCAACGTCAAGCGCGACAATTTCGCCGGATAAATCAAGTTCAACAACGCCGCGTCCGCCGCGCGATAGCGCGGGTCGGTTTCGGGATAATCCGGCGATTCGCCGCCGAGTTCCAATTGCCGGTTAATGGTCGCGTAGCCGCCGGCGACGAGTTTTTCCAAATTTTCCGGCGTGAAACGCGGCGTTAATTTTTCCCGTTCGGCGACCGCTTGCCACGCGGCGGCGAACGGCGCGGCGCGCAACGCGCCGGCTAAATTTTCGAGCGCCGAAGTAACGAGCGCGATGGACGAGGTGTTGCGCCGCGCTTTTTCTTCCCACGCGCCGGAGTCCTCCATCGTGTAAAACTCCGTCGCGTCGAAATACGCGACCAACAGCGCCAAGCCGCGCAGGCGTTTCGGCGTAAAATCTTCCAGCGTCAACGTGCCGTCGGCGAACGCGGTCAGCGCGTTGTCAAGGAGCAAGCCGAGCGCGTCGTTCTGCTTGTGATGCCACAATTGCGGCTTGCCGCCCTCCAACACGTCGGCGAACGTCGGCGACGAGGCGTCGAAGCGGATATGCACGGCGGTCATTTCGTCGGCGACCGCCGTTACCGTTTGCGGGGCGGCGACGGCGGCGTGCATCCGTTTCACTTGCGCGGGCGACGCCAAATAATCGAGCATCGTCAACAACACGTCGCGGGCTGACGGTTGGTTCTCGGCGCGAAGCGCCAAATAGCCCCACAGCGTGTCGCGCACCCACACCGCGTCGTAATGCGTGGCTTCGCCTTTGTCGGCGGACTCAAAAGACGCCGCCTGAATGAAACTGCCGTGCGGATGTTTGATGACGGCGATGCGCCGCGCCGTGGCGGTGGCGCTCGCGAGCGCCGCGACATCGTCGGCGGCATAGACATTTTTCAACAGCGGCGCAATTTTGGCGGAATGGACAAAGACGCGATACGGCGCGCCGCCGTCGGCATTGGCGGCAGGCGGCATAAATTGCAGGACGCGCACCGCGTCGTCGCGTTTCAGTTTGCCGACCAACGTCGCGAAATCGTCGTTCGCGTTTGCCATAAAAAATCCTCCGGTGAACAGTGCCAGACCTAATCCGAGCAGAGACGCGCGCATAAGTTCTCCTTTAATTTGAATAAAAAGAACAATTAAAAATTACAAATTAAAAATTAAAAATTGGAACTGCTCGCCGCCCACTCGTCTTCAGCGAATCAGCACCGGCGCGTTGGGCGGTAGCGCGTTCAATAATTCGGCGAGGTCGGGCGCGTTCAGCGTTATCGCGCGGGCGGACGGATTGGCGTCGGCGGCAATATACAGCGGCGCGCCGAAAATGGGATTGAGTTGCGCGGGCAATTTTTTTTGCGCGGCGGCGGCGACGATGCTCCGGTAATCGGCGTCGCTGATGCGGTTCTCCGCGAGATATTTTTGCGCGTCCGCGGGCGAGGGATAATTCAGCCGCAAACGCCCGTCGCTCTCGACCACAAAATAATCGCCGACCGGAATCGCGCCGGCGGCGGACGGCAATTTTACCGGTTGATAGACGCGCAGATATTCGCCGTCGCGCACAATACCCAGCGCTTGTTGCGTCAAATAAATCACCGCATACGCTCCGGCAACCGGCGCGGTAATCGGCGCGATGGTCTGATTTGGCGTCGTCGTCGCGGTTTCGGCGGGAAGAGCCAATTGATTTTCGTGCGGCGCGGCGGCGATGACGGCTAACGGTTCATTGCGCGGCACCGGCAACGCCGATAACGCCGCCGGCGTGAAAACCGGCGCGACGACAAACTCGCGGGAAATCACCAACGCCGCCAAACCGGCGACCAACGCCGCCGTGAGCGCGAATTGCGCGAACCGCCGCAGAGCGTCGGCAAATTCCTGCGGCGCGGACGACGGCGATAAATTTTCTTCCACAGCGTCGGACATAATTTAGAGTTGAGAGTTTAGAGTTGAGAGTTGAGAGAGTAACTTTCAACTTTCAACTTTCAACTATTAAACTCTGCTCTCTAAACTCTCAACTCTAAATCGAAAGGAACCGCGATGGCGACGGCGCATCTCCCTGAAAGCACTTTATTTTTCATCGCGGTTTTGGCGGCGGACGAACAGGCGCTGGCGGCGGCGCGCGCGGCGTTAGCCGCCGAGTGGGGCGACATCGTTTTGGGCAGTCCGGCGTATCCGTTTCACTATACGTCTTATTACGAGCGCGAAGCCGGAGCGCGGATTTTGCGGGCGTTTTTGGCGTTCGCCGCGCCGTTCGCCCGCGAGGAATTGCCCGACCGTAAATTGCGAAGCAATGCCATGGAAAAAATTTTACGCGCCGAAATCGGCGGCGAGTTGCCGCGACCGGTGAACCTCGACCCCGGCTATTTGGCGTTGGACAAATTAGTGCTGGCGAGTTGCAAGGATTTTTCGCACCGCCTTTATTTGCGCGACGGCGTGTATGCGGAAATCACGCTTTCGTATCGCGGCGGCAAGTGGACGCATTTTCCGTGGACGTTTCCCGATTACGCCTCCGGCGACTACGACGAATTTTTCGGGCAAATGCGCGACTGCTTGCGGCGGCGGCGCGGGCAAGCGTCCCCTTTGACTCGACAGGTTTGGTAAATAGTATCCGCGCCTCGTTTTATGAGTTGGCAAACGGGTGCGTAGCTCAGTTGGTAGAGCAATTGACTCTTAATCAATAGGTCTGGGGTTCGACCCCCCACGCGCCTACCAAAAAAAATCAAAACGCGACCGGACAGGTCGCGTTTTTTTATTCACGCCGTTTTCAACTCTAAACTCTGCTCTTACAATCGCCCGCGCCAACTCCGGCTTCTCCGCAATAAATAGACGCATTGGCACACCTCTCTCTCTGTTGGTCAAAATCGTGAAGCCGATACAATGGGAAACGCAAATTTTTAAGGAGACCGCAATGCCCGCCACTCTCACCAATCCGCAACCGGACGCGCTTGCCGCCGCGTGGCAACACGCCGGCGCCGGTTTTGCCGAAACGCGCGCGCCTAAAATTCCCGACAAAAACTTAATCCGGCGCGAAAGCGTCCTCCCTACGGATGCCAATTTCGCCGGTCTCCGGCGGGTAATCGACGAAATACAAAAAGAAAGCGTAGCAGACGGTTCTTGCAATTTGACAATGGACGAAATCAACGCCGTCATCGCCGAGGTGCGGAGCAAACGACTTCTGCAAGGTAAAAAATGAACGTCATACTCGATACCAACATTCTCGTTTCGGCGTTAAAAAAAATCAGCATCGGCGACCCCGCAAAAATAGTAAATTTGTGGGCAAGCAAGGCGTTCACACTTTTTTACAGTCCTGACATTTACGACGAATATCTGGAGGTCTTGACCAGACCCGAAATCAAAATACCACCGAAATTGATGATGGAAATTTTGCATCGCTTAACCACTACCGGCATCGAAATAGACCCGCCAACCAGCCGCATTGATATGGCGCATGCCGCCGACCGCAAATTTTACGATGTCGCCGTTGCCGCCGACGCTTTTCTGATTACCGGCAATACTACTCACTATCCGCCGGAACTGTTTATTCTGGCGCCAAATCGTTTTCTCGAAGCGTATGATATTTGTTGCCGCGACCATCTTTCCCGCCGGCAATTCCTCGAACTTTACGCTCGCCAAGAGCGGTAAAATCGCCGCAACGACTTCAGCCGTTATTTTCCCCGACGCCAAAAATAAAATTTCACCGCGATATGCCCGCGCGCCCCCGCCGTCGGCTTTTCCCGCCGCCCGCCAAAAATTTTCATCTTTCCGGCAAAAATGGCGGGGTAAATTATTGCGCCCCCCCCCCCCCGTAAATTAAATCCGCGAAAAAGAAAAAAGGGAAAAGGTTTTTAAGAATCTTAAGAATCTTAAGTTTCTTAAAAACCTTATCGGTTCTTATTTTTTTCGGTTTTTTTTCACTTTTACAAAGGAGGGCGTTATGGGCTTGGCATCGAAGATTTACTGCGTGGTCGCGTTGCTGATTGCGGTGGCGCTGGGCATCGCGGGGTTGGGGATTTATTCGCTCGACAGAATTTCCACGATGATGGAAGACAGTTCGCTGACCGCGCAACGGATGGGCGTGTTGGCGAAAATCCAAGGCGCTTTGTGGAAACAGGTCAGCGATATTAAAGACCTGATGATTTCCACCGACGAAGCCGAAATGACGAAAATGAAAAACGAGGACTTAACCGCCAACGACCGCGTCATCAAAGAAGCGACGGAAGAATATAAACATTATCTGCCGCCGAACGCGGGGACTGAATTTACCGAACGAATGCCGAAAATTCGCGGGCAGTGGGATAAACTTTATGCGTCGATGGGGCGCGTCGCCGATTTATCAATTGGCAACACCACCGCCAGAGCGCAACGGATTTCTAATCGGCTTGCCCCAATCTTTAACGAAATCGACGCCTTGCTTGCCAAAAATATCAACGATAACGACAGCGAACTCGACCGATTGGAAAAGGCGGACGAAGCCGGCGCCGCCCTCCAATTGGCGCATCGCACCATCCTCAACAGCAAAGTAAGAACGCGCTTGTGGTTATTGCGGACAAATATGGCGGCGCTTCTGGCGTCAAACGACAAAAAGGAAATGGACGCGCTAGTTAAAGATAACGACACGACGTCTAATGAAATATTGGGTTTTGTGGAGGAATTAATCACGCGGACCACCGGCGAGCGGCAAAAATTATTTAGCGGCATTAAAGACGCTATGCTGAATAAAGTTCGCCCGCTCCGTTTGGAATTTACCGAGTTGGCGGTCTTAGACACCATCGCGGAAGGGGATGCCATCTATGAAAGCGAATGTCGCCCCGTGCGGGCGGCGTTGACGGAATACGTCGATGGACTGCTTGATAGCGGCGTGAAAAGCGTCAACGAAATGACGGAGGCGGGCAATGCGGCGGCGAACACCGCGATTTTCACGACGATTATCGGGAGCGTTATCGGTTTGGTGTTGGGCGCGGTCATTGCCGTCATCATCATTCGCCAATTGACCGCGTCGCTGAACAGTATCATCGCCGGTCTCAACGACAGTTCGGGGCAGGTTGACGCGGCGTCGAATCAAATCAGTAGCGCGTCGCAGTCGCTCGCCGAGGGCGCGTCGGAACAGGCGTCAAGTTTGGAGGAAACCTCGGCGTCGATTGAAGAAACGACCGCGATGACCAAGCAAAACGCCGAGAACGCGAATAAAACCAACGCGACTAATCAAACCACCAACAAATTGATTGCGAGCGGCGCGAAAGACGTTGTCGATATGACGGCGGCGATGAGCGAAATCAACGACTCCGCCGAGAAAATCAGCAACATCATCAAGACGATTGAAAACATTGCCTTCCAGACGAATTTGCTGGCGTTGAACGCGGCGGTCGAAGCGGCGCGCGCGGGCGAGGCGGGCAAGGGCTTCGCGGTCGTGGCGGAAGAAGTGCGGAACTTGGCGGGACGCTCGGCGCAGGCGGCGCGGGACACGACCGACCTTATCGAAGGCACGGTGGCGCGGGTGAAGCACGGGACGGAAATCGCGGGCTTGCTCGAAAAAAGTTTCAAGCAAATTCAAGAAGGGTCGGAGCAGGTGAGCGGTCTGATTCAACAAATCACCAGCGCGACCAACGAGCAGGCGACGGGAATGGAGCAAATCAACAACGCGGTGTCGCAAATGGACCAAGTTACGCAACAGAACGCGGCAAGCGCGGAAGAAACGGCGAGCGCGTCGGAAGAACTCTCGGCGCAAGCGGCGACGTTGAACGATATGGTGCGGGAGTTGGTGCGGCTGGTAACCGGCGGCGAGCAAAGCGCCGTTCGTCCCGCGCCCGCCCCGCGCAAACCGCAACCGAAGCCGTTAGCGAAGCCCGCGCCGAAAAAACCGGCGACGAAAGCGCTCCCCGCGCCGAAGGACAGCCATAAAGTGATTCCGCTGGACGGGGATGATTTTTAAGAGCGAGGGAAAAGGGAAGAGGGAAAAGGGAAAAGATTTTTAAGGGGTTTAAGAATCTTAAGATTCTTAAACCCCTTAAAAATCTTAAACCCCTTAAAAAACTTAATCGCTTTCTTCATTTCATCCACCTCTTACGCCGTCGTTTCGCGGTTGACGGCGGCGCTGATTTCTTCGGCGGTAACGTTGTCCCATTCCCGGCGTTTAAGGAAAGCGGCGACATACGCCTCGTCCTGAAATTTCTCCCAGAGAATTTGAATGAGCGTGGCGCGGGTCTGCGCTTCGGGGCAACGGTCGCCGGCGACTTTCGCCACGCGCGCCAGCGTTTCTTCGCGGTTTTCGTGTTCGGCGAGCGCTTGCGCGATAGCGGCATCGGCGCGTTTTTGCCAATCGTCCGCGGCAAATAATTCTTTTTCGATTTCCAAACCGTCGTCGCCGCTAACCGCTTCGTCGTCCGCCAGTATCGACGGCACGGCGGGAAGCGGCTGACCGTCGGTAGCCGACCGCAAGTCGGTAGCCGACTTTTTTTCGCTTTCGGCGCGCCACGGACGCGGCGTCTCGTCGTCGCGCGGCGTTTCTTTTTTCAGGTCGGCGGGGTCGGCGGGCGAGCCGTGGACGTAGGAGCCGTCTTCGCCGAACAGGTCGAGGACTTCGATAAAATTCGCGGCTTCGGCGGGCTGGCGCAAATTGAATTGCGCGGTGGCTTTGACGCCACCGTCGCGAATTTGGTCGAGACGGGCGTTGATTTTACGGAGCGCGTTAAACGGCAGACGGGCACATTCGCCGTAGGTGAAAGTGACGACGGTCTCAAACACGCCGCCGCGCCGGTCGGTGATTTGTATCAAACTCATAAAAAAACCTCCGCAGAATTGACAAATTTTGACGGCGGAGTTTAACCAAAACGCGCGGCGGGGCAAATTCAGAGTTTAGCGTTGAAAGAATGAGCGCTCGCAACCGCCGCTTCCAACGCCGCCCGCAGTTTTTCCGCGCCGGCGCGGGCTAAAAGTTTTCCTAACCGTTCGCCGGCTTTGCCGTTTGCCGCGAAAAACGCCAACACCGCGTCGGCGGCGCGGAAAACGTCGGCGCGGTCGCGCAAGAACGGCAGTAGGCGCGCGCCGGGTTGAATCTGATTGCCGAACATTCCGCCGAACGACAACACATAGCCGTTTTTGCCGCTCCACGCTTTTGGCGGGCAAATTTTCACGCATTGCCCGCAATAGCGGCAGGCGTCGCCGACCGTGATTTTTTTATCCGTCAGCGTCAGCGTTTTCGCCGGACAAATTTTGACGCACGCGCCGCAGAAATTGCATTTCTTTTTTTGCCATTTCGGCAACACGCCGCCCTTAATGCCAAGGTCGTTTTCTTCCGCTTTCAGGCAGTTATTTTTGCAACCGGTAACGCCGATTTTGAATTTGTGCGGCAACGCCCGTCCGAAATACCGGCGGTCGAGTTCGTCCGCGAGCGCGGTGGTGTCGATTTTGCCGCTCGCGCAAACCGCCGCGCCTTGACAGGCGGTAATCGTGCGCACGCGCGCGCCGCCGGAACTGATTTCGATGACGCCGGCGAGGTCTTGTTTGAGCGCGTCAATATCGGCGAGCGCGACAAACGGAATTTCGACGCTCTGCCGCGAGGTGAAATGCGCGTAGCCGCGCCCGTATTTTTCCGCGATGGCGGCGATATGGCGCAGTTGCGCCGCCGTCACTTGCCCGCCGGTTACTTTCAGGCGCATCGAAAATAAATTCGGCTGTTTTTGCGGCATAAAGCCGTTTTTTTTGAGCGCCGCGACATCGACCGGCGCGTTTGCCGGCGCGGGCGCGTTTTTATCTTTTTTGACCATTGTATTCCCCTGAAACAACCGATTAAAGTGATAAATGGCGATTGTAGCGTGGGGCGGGAAATTTACAATTCTGAATGAAGAATGCAGAATTTAAGAACTGAGGTTACGCGATTGGTTGCGTTTTGATAATTTATTCCAACAGCCGCGCTGAAAGGGACGCAGTCCCGTAGCGCGAAACATATCAGCCCAGGGTAAGCGACACGCTCTATCGTCGCGCCACCCTGGGTAAAGACGGCGCATCAGCGCCAACCGAAATTGGACGGTTCGCCGCGTTTTGGCGAACCGCTCTCGCCGCCGGAGGCGGCGTTTGCCGCCGCCAACCGCGCGGCGGGACTGTCGGATTTATTTATCAATCAACCGCTACCCAGGGTGGCGGCACGATAGAGCGTGTGCCTTACCCTGGGCTGATATGTGCCGCGCTTTCAGCGCGATTAGCGGATTTGATGATAAAAAATGTTCTGCGTCAAACGACTGATAAACAATTCCATTCCATTTTCCCGTGGAACAAAAAATGACCACGTGGTTTTTACCGGTGCTGATTTCGGCGGTGTTTTTGGGCTTTTATAGTTTGAGCGTCAAGCACGCGGTGCGCGGCAACGCGCTGATGCCGGTGCTGTTTTACGCGACGTTGTGCGGGTCGGGATTTTATGTCGCCGGACTGCTCGCCGGCGGGCGGTGGCGGGAGGTCGTCGCCGTCGATTTCGATATTCCGGCGCTCGTATTGATTAAATCCCTGTTGGTCGCGACGAGTTTTGTCGGCGTGTATTACGGCTTGCGCGAATTGCCGATTTCGATTGCCGCGCCGATTCGTTCGAGTTCGCCGCTGTGGACGTTTTTCGGCGGCGTCGCGCTGTATAATGAAATTCCGACGCTCGGACAAGCGGCGGCGGCTGCGGTCATTTTCGGCGGCTACGCGCTCTTTTCGCTCCTCGGCAATCGCGAGGGGATTTCTTTCGCGCGGCATCGCGGTTTGCATTGGCTCGCCGCCGGCACGTTGCTCGCGGCGGGTTCGACGCTCTATAATAAATTTCTTATCGCGGTGGCGTTGGTGCCGCGCGAAACGATGCAATTTTGGTATGCCGTCGAGTTGGTCGCGGCGCTCGGAATTTTTTGGCTCATCAGCCGCGCTCGCGTCCGCGGTCAATCGCCGCTGAAATTTCATTGGCGATTTTCCATTCCGTTAAGCGGCGTGTTGTTGATACTCGCCGACTATCTTTATTTTTACGCGCTCAGTTTGCCGAATACGCCGATTTCGCAAGTGGATTTAGTGCGGCGATGCAGCGTGGTGATTGCGTTCACCGCCGGCGCGTATTATTTTCACGATAAAAACGTCGCGGCAAAAGGCGGCGCGTTGGCGGTGATTTTGCTCGGCGTAACGCTACTCGCGTGGTGGCACTGAAACCAATTAACAATTAACAATTCACAATTAACAATTGAGGAATAATTATTAGAAATGGCGCGAAGCGAATTAAAAAATTAAACTCCACAATTGTTAATTGTTAATTGTTAATTGTGAATTGCTCTACCCAACGGAGAATCTAAAAAATGCGCTCAAACTTCACCGCCGTGTTGCTGTCGTTGATTTGCGGCTTGCTCGCGGTCGGCTTGTATTTGCTGGTCGATTCGTATAGCCGCGTAACGATGGCGATTGCCGAGAACACCGAGGCGTTGCGCCAACTCAATCAACAATTCCGCCACGCGCCGCCAACGAGCGCGGCGCGCTCGTCTGCCGACTCAACCGCCGCCCCGACCGGCGTCCCGTTCGCCAACGCCGAATTTTTCCCGCGCGACGGGCAACGCGGCTACACCCGCGTCTCGGCGGTCTCGTCTTTTTCCGGCAATTTCAATTCGCTGATTCGGAGCGAGCAAACCACCGGCGCGGTGTGGGATTTGTGCAACGATTCGCTGGCGGAGCGCAATTTAGCCCGCCCGCTCGAATGGGAGCCGAAGTTGGCGGAGAGTTGGCGCGTCAGCGACGACGGCTTGGTGTTCACCATCAAACTGCGGCGCAACGCCAAGTGGCACCCTTACACCGACCCGCTCACCCAAGAAAAAATTCCGGCGAAACCGGTTACGGCGGACGACTTCGTTTTCTTTTGGGAGTGTTTGCAAAACCCCGCCATCCCCTGCGACTCGCTACGCAATTATTATGAAATGATGAAGTCGCTCACCGCGCTCGACGACCACACGTTGCGCGTCGAATGGCGCGAGCCCTACTCGTTAAGCACGGTGTTCACGTTGGGCTTGTCGCCGTTGCCGCGCCATTATTTTCGTCCCGACCCGCAAATGACCGACGCGGAATTTGCCGACTATCTGAAATCCACGCCGCGCAATATGTGGGTCGTCGGTTGCGGGGCTTACCGTTTCGCCGAATACAAGCCGAACGACTCGCTGACTTTTGAATTGTTTCCCGATTATTACGGGCTAAAACCGTTCGCGGAAAAAATCGTCTGGCGCGTCATTCCCGAACCGAGTATTCAATTGGTCGAATTGCAAAAAGGGTCGCTCAGCGATTTGGGCTTGATGCCGGAACAATGGACGAAAGAAACGCCCGCGCCGAAATTTCGCGTGATTACGCCCGACCTCTTGACCGCCGCGGACGACGCGCGCGCGTGGGAAGAAACGAAAGCGTCCGGCGCCGCACCGCGCGATTATGCGTTCGAGAAATATCAATATGAGCCGCCGGCAACTTCGTGGTCTTACATCGGTTGGAATCTGAAAAATCCGCTGTTCGCCGACCGGCGGACGCGGCGGGCGCTAGCGATGTTGATTGACCGCGACCGGATTTTGCGCGAGGTGTATCAAGGATTCGGGCGCTTGTGCGACGGACCTTTTGTCAAAAATTCGCCCTACGCCGACCCGGAAATGCCGGCGATTCCCTACGACCCGCCGACCGCGAAAGAACTGCTCGCCGCCGCCGGTTGGACGGACTCGGACGGCGACGGCTTTCTCGATAAAATCATCGACGGCAAAAAACGCAACTTTGCGTTCACGCTGATTTACAACAGCACCAACACCTTGCGGCGGCAAATCGCGACGATTATGCAGGCGGAACTGAAAAACGCCGGGATTGATATGCAGGTCAACGCGCTCGATTGGAGCGTCGTCGTGCAGAAGTTGGAAGAAAAATCCTTCGACGCCTGCGTGATGGGCTGGACGGGCGTGCTCGAACCCGACCCCTATCAAGTGTGGCACGGCTCGCAAGCCGCGTTGAGCGGTTCAAGCAATCACGTCAGTTTCGTCAACGCCGACGCCGACCGGTTGATGGAAGCCGGACGGCGGGAAATCGACCCGGTCAAGCGCGTGGCGATTTACCGCGAGTTCTACCGCTTGGTCGCCGCCGAACAGCCGTATATGTTTTTATTGAGCAACGTCGCGCTCATCGCGCAAAAGAAAGAAATCCGCAACGCCCTGATTTACCGCTTGGGAATGGCGGAGGCGTTCCAATGGTCGCCGTGAACCTTTCTTTTCGCGCGAGAGGTAATGACTACAATTAAAAATTAGGGACTCGATTTACGCGGTCAACGAAAATTGGCGTTGCTCTATTCAATTGCCACGCCCTTTAGGGCGTGGTCGGCGTTCTCTTTAAGAAATGGGCTTTAGCCCAAACAATAATTTGGCTAAAGCCGATGGAATGAAACCGCATTTTTTATTTTGGGCTAAAGCCCTTTCTTTTTTTTTACTTGCCCACCACGCCTTAAAAGGCGTGGCAATTGAATAGAGCAATCGCGCGAATGAGGATGACCGCGTAACTCAAATTTTTAATTCTTAATTTTTAATGGTTAATTGTCGGTAAAAATATGCCGGTGGTCGAAAAACGAGATTTGCGTCCGTATGTGCTTGCCGCGTGTTTTTTTTGCGGTTTGCTGGCGGGTTTTGTCGCCTATTCGGACACGCAATCGGCGGCGGCGCGCTACGCCAAAGAACTCGACGAGCAACAACAAGCCGAAGCCGCCCGCCGTCAACAACGCGCCGCCGAAAAAAAAGAAGAGGCGCCGCCGCTCGAATTTACCGCGCCCAAAAACGAAGCCACGCCGACCATTTCGCCGGAAGCGATTGCGCCGGCGCGCGTCGAGGACGACGTGGAATTTGCCAAATCGCCGGATTGGAAAACTCTGCCGCAAGACGGCAAAGTTCCGCTCAACCCGCAGTTCGGCTTAAACGCCCACACGGCGGCGTTGCCGTTGCCGCCGGAACAAATGCGCGACGGCGATTTCCCGCCGCGCGCGCCGTCGCGCCGCGCGGATTTCGACGACGAGTTGCCGTTGCCGGATATTGAGTAGTCAATTAACAATTAACAATTAAAAACTCACGTTATGCGCAAAAAAAAGAGAAGCCACGAATGAACACGAAAAGAACTTAACACGAATTTTCACGAATTAGACGAATTAACACGAAACCGAGCGAAGCGAAGGCTAGTGTGCTTTCCAAATTTCTTGTCCGTTTTTCGGTTCTTTATTTCGTGTAATTCGTGTAATTCGTGGACAAAAGAATCTCTTTTTTATGCGTAAAATTCGCGTCTTTTTGTTGACCGCGTAACATCAGTTAAGAAATTTGGCGTTAGTTAATTATTGAAATTTCGCGAAGCGATTTTGACCGTCAAACTCCACAATTGTTAATTTTTAATTGTTAATTGGTCTAAAAATGTCCGCGCAACCGACCCGTCCGCATCGCCGCGCCAAATCCAACGCCGTGTTCAAGCAGGTGATTGCGGCGTTGCGGGAATTTACCGAAGATGAAATCGCGACGCTCGCGGCGCGCCATCTCGCCGAGCGCCAGCGCCGCGAACGGCGCCAACGCGCCGAACACAATTAACAATTAACAATTAACAATTAACAATTTACAATTAACAATGGTGGAGTTTGATGATTAAAAATCGCTTCGCGAAATTTTGATAATTAACTCCTCAATTGTTAATTGTTAATTGTAAATTGTTAATTGTCTTTCCCTCGCCGAGAAAAAATAATGCCCGCCACCCGCTATGCCGTCGCCATTATCGGTCGCCCGAATGTCGGCAAATCCACGCTGTTCAACCGGCTCGCCGGCAGTCGCATCGCCATCGAGGCGCCGCTCGCCGGCGTTACCCGCGACCGCGTGTTGTATCCGCTGACCATCAACGACCGCTCGTTCGACCTCATCGACACCGGCGGCATCGGCATCGTCGATAAACAGTCGCTCGAAACGCTCGTCGAAAAACAAATCGCCGTCGCCATCGCCGAAGCCGCCGTCATTCTGTTTCTCGTCGATTCCCGCGACGGGCTGGTGCCGCTCGACCAAACGGTCGCCGAACGTCTGCGGCAGGAAAAAAAAGGCAAAGTGATTCTCGTCGCCACCAAAGTCGATTCGCCGAAAATGGAGGACAACTTGCCGAGTTTTCACGCGCTCGGTTTCGGCGACGCTATCCCCGTCAGCGCCCTCGGCAACCGCCACGTGGACGAAATCGAAGACGCGATTCTGACCGCGCTCCCGCCGCCCACGCCGACCGAAGAGCCGGTGAGCGGACTGAATTTATTGAAAATCGCGTTCGTCGGGCGGCGCAACGTCGGCAAGTCGTCCATCGTCAACCAACTGTGCGGCGGCGAGCGGGTGATTGTTTCCGACACGCCCGGCACGACGCGCGATTCGGTTGACGTGATTATCGAACGCGGCGGCGAAAAATTTGTCGCCATCGACACCGCCGGTTTACGCAAGCGCGGGCAGATGGACGACGTGATGGAATTTTTCGGGCATTTGCGGAGCGAACGCGCCATCTCCCGCGCCGACGCGGTGGTGATGATGCTCGACGCGACCGCCGAAATCAGCAAAGTCGAAAAACGTCTCGGCGATTTAATTCGCGAGGAATACAAGCCGTGCGTCATCGTGCTGAACAAATGGGACTTGGCGAAGGCGCAACGCCCCGACATCACGCTGACGGGCTTTCAAGATTACGTCGCGGAAAATTTGCCGGGTTTGCATTATTGCCGGCTCGCGGCGGCGAGCGCCAAAACCGGCGAGAATGTCTGGAACCTCATCAAGGCGTGCCGCGATTTGCAGGCGCAGGCGTCGCGCGAAACGCGCACGGCGGCGATAAATCAGGCGTTGGCGGCGGCGTTCAAACAGCGGCATCCGCGGGCGGTCGGCGGGAAAATCGGCAAAATTTATTACGGGAATCAAGTCGGAACGCGCCCGCCGACGTTCTTATTGTTTTGCAACAATCCGGCGGTCTTCGACGACAGTTACCGGCGCTACTTGGAGAACTCCTTCCGCGAGGCGCTGAACTACCCCGACATTCCGCTGAAACTGATTTTCAAAACGCAAAAAGAAGTCGGGAGATATGCGGGGAAAGAAAAGTAGAGTGAGCAGTGGGCAGTGGGCAGTAAAAGAGCAATTAAAAATTACGAATTACAACGCGAAGCGATTTTGATATTTGATTTTTAGAACCTATCCTATTATCAACGAGCGTCGTCTTGATAGGGGACGCAGTCCCGTAGGGACGAAATGTCGGTAGAAAAAGCCACCCGAAAAAAATCCGTCCCGGAGGGACGGAATGTTGGTTAGTGATAATTAGACCGACATTGCGTCCCTAACGGGACGCGACTTTATGGCGGCGGCGTTTCTACCGACAGATTGCCCCTAACGGGGCAAACAGCCGATTAGTT
>JAISJR010000034.1 GCA_031261425.1 Planctomycetota bacterium | reverse complement strand
AATTGTAAATTGTTAATTGTAAATTGACTTCTGGGCGTCCCCGCTCGAACCTCCTTCTATTGGTTAATGAAACAGGTCCCCTGCCATCAGGAAAGCCCACTTTCATCCCAAACGAGCGGCATACGCCCGCCTATAAAAAAAAAGACCGCCCGCGAAAACGGGAGGTCTTTTTTTGTGAGTGAGCAGTGGGTAGCGGGCAGTGAGCAGTAAAAGAGCAATTAAAAATTACAAATTAAAAATTAAAAATTGTGGAGTTTGATTCTCAAAATCGCTTCGCGCAATTTTTAATAAACTCCGACAATCGCCCCATCGGGGCGAAATATATCAGCCCAGGGTAAGCGGCGATGTTCTATCAGCCGCGCCACCCTGGGTAAAGGCGGCGCGAAGCGCCATCCGAAATTGGACGGTTCGCCGCGTTTTGGCGAACCGCTCTCGCCGCCGGAGGCGGCGTTTGCCGCCGCAAACCGCGCGGCGGAACTGTCGGATTAATTTATCAATCAACCGCTACCCAGGGTGGCGCGACGATAGAGCGTGTCGCTTACCCTGGGCTGATATGTTTCGCGCTTTCAGCGCGACTAAAGGCAATTAAAATTCTTAAAAATCTTAAAAATCTTTTTACGTCAACACGGCGTAGAGCCACAAATAGCGGTAATTCTGCGCGCGGCGGCGGACAGCGCCGCCGCGGTCGGGGAAATTGACCAACTCGTCGGAAAGCACGCGGCAGAGGTCTAAAAATTCTTCATAGCCCATCTCGTTCAGCGCGGCGTAACTGTAAAGCGGCGTCGCTTTCGCCAACGCGCGCGTGAAGCCGCTACTACGGCACACAAACCGCGTCGGACGCGCGGCGCATAAAATTTCGGTGAGCGTTACCAAACCGGCTTGCGGGAATTTCGCGGCGCGGTAGCGGGCGGCGAAATCGCCGGGCGTGGTCAGCAATTTAATCAACGCCTCGACGATGCGCTCGGCGTCGTTCACGCGCCCCAAATTCGTCAATCGTATCGGCACGCCGTTAAAACTGAGCCGCCGCAAATGCTCGTAAATTTCGACGGGTGGCATCCGCCGCAAATTTTCCGGTTCAAGCACGGTCGCGGCGTCGGTCGCTAAATTGTCCACCCACGCCCAGCGCGCGATAATTTCCGCGTCGGTCAATCCGGCAAATTTTTGTCGCGCCAAATCGGCGAAAGCGTCGGTCCAGTTCATAGTTTTTTCTCCTGTGAGAGGCGCGGGGGGAGGCAAGCGGTTAAGGTTTTTAAGAGGATTAAGGATAATTATGAGCCGGAAACCTGTTTTTTTTGCGTTTTTCGCGCCTTGGGCGGACAACGGCGTTGCTCTTTCTTTCCCTGACGAAAATCGGGCGGGAAAATGATAATTTCTTGCCGAAAATGCAACTTTATTTGCAAGGCGTTACCGCTCAATCTGTTGTATGGCAAAAAAGTAGCCGCGACGAAAAGAATTATCTAAAGATTGACTTTGGGGAGCCGATAATAGAGGTGGAATTTGTGGCAAAGTTTGTCTCACGGATGAGGGAAAGGCAGGTGTATCATGAACGGCATCACAACCTATCAGAATTTGGCGGCGCAATTTCTGTCGTCAAACGACACTAAACGCGCGGCGGGCGGCGAAACCGAAAAAGAAAAAATCGACCGCCGGACGACCGAAACCAAGACCCCGCCTCGCGCCGACGGCGTGGACTTGTCGGAAGAAGCGCGGCGCGGCGCGCAGGTCTATGGGATGACCAAAAAATTGCAGGAAATCCCCGACCCGCGGGAAGAAAAAGTCGAATCCATTATTCGGTCGCTCAAAGAAGGGTCGCTCGTCAACGACGAAGCGGTGCGGGGTAGCATCAAACGAATGCTCAATTCCGGCGTCGTGTTTTAAGAGTAGTCAGTGGGCAGTGAACAGTTGACAGTATTTTCAGACACTGACCACTGCTCACTGACTACTGCCCACTAATTTGCTCTATCAAAAAAAACTCCAACCGGCGGTTGGAGTTTTTTTTGCGTTCATATCTCAATACCACCGAAACTTACTTCACTTCCGGCGTAATGGTAACCGTGCCGTCTTGTTGCGGTTTAACCTGAATCGTCGCGGTATCGGCGACATTCACGTTAATCGCGTTATCTTGCGCGGCAACCGCTCCCGGACGACCGCCTTGCGTCGGTTGCGCCGTAACCGCCACCGTCGCCGCTTTGGGCGCTTCGGTTTCGTGAATGAACACTTTACCGACCGGCTGGCTTTTCAACCATTCCAAAGTCCCTTCGGGATACGTCCGC
Source organism: Planctomycetota bacterium (assembly GCA_031261425.1). Classification (GTDB taxonomy): domain Bacteria; phylum Planctomycetota; class SZUA-567; order SZUA-567; family SZUA-567; genus MS499-59. Next base: position 11,539 of record JAISJR010000034.1, on the reverse strand, counting down.
ACGCCCGAAGTTTCGCCCGCGATAAAATCAAGCGATTCAATCTGGCAATCGTCGCATTGATCAACGAAATGTTTGACTTGACCCGCCGTGCAGGTTTTGCAAGTCAATTTCTGGCACGAACAACCGGCGAACACCACCGCCACCGCGACCGCCAACACCAAGCCCAAATTACGCATTGCTCTCTCCTTTTCCTGAAAAAAATAAAGTAAAAATCGTTTTCGTTCGATAAAACCTACTTCCGGTCAACAACGGGCGTAATGTAAAGCCGCGCCGCCAAAAGTCAAGAGCAATTACGAATTACGAACTAAAAATTACAAAGAGCAAAGTTTAGAGTTTAGAGTTCAGAGTTCAGCCATGGTTGCGCTTCGCGCATTATCAAAATAATTTCACCGCTCTTTCAACTTTCAACTCTCAACTCTTAACGCTAAACTTTCTCCAATGGACGCCGCCCTGCTCACCGCCGCCGAAATCAGTCCCGTCGTCGCCGAGCGCTTGGCGCGTTTGTTGGTTCGCGTTTATCCCGCCGAAAAAACGGTCGGCGAAATGACGGCGCATATCCTTGCATATTTAGGAACGCTCGAAAATTTTCGCGCCGCCGTCATCGAAAACGACGAAGAAATTTTAGCCGTTGCCGCCGGCGTTACGCGCTTGATTCGGCACGGCGCGACCGGCGACGCGGAAAAAGTAATCGCGCTTTTCGCCGTGGCGACGCATCCGCAATTTCGCGGGCGCGGCTACGGCGCGGCGGCGGTCAAAGCGCAATTCGCGCGCGCGGGACACGACGCGCCGAGCGCGTTATGGCAAACCGCCGTTCCGGTTTTTTACGAGAAAATCGGCGCCGTCCGCGTCCGCAACCGCTTTGTCAATTCGCGCAATTTATCCGCGCCGGACGCCAATCCGTTCTGGGAACCGGCGGTTATGGTCTATCCGCCCGCCGCGTGGCGCGACCACGACGAAGTGATTGACTTGTTGGGCGCGGGATATTGACATCAATTAACAATTAACAATTGACAATTAACAATTTCAGAAGGTTGTCGCTACGCTCCACTTGACCAATTTTTATTTCTTTCAATTGTTAATTGTCAATTGTTAATTGTTAATTGCCCCTTACCGCCGCCCGCGCGAGGCGTTGATGCGTTGCGATTTTTTCTGGTTGGTGCGGTCGAAAATCGCCGCGCTACCGGAGAGTTGCGTTACTTCAATCCGGTTGGAGTGGTCGATAACGTCAAACGGATTGCCGCCGATTAACACGATGTTGTCCGCGCCGCCGCAAAAATTATTGGAGCGCAGATATTCTTCGGCTTGCGCTTTCAAGTCCTGATTGGCGCCGATGTCGGGACTGCACACCGGGTCCACGCCCCAAAACAACCGCATTTTGCGCGCCACTTCGGGACTGCGGGTGAACACCACCAGCCGCACGAACGAGCGGCATTTCGACAAATACATCGCCGTCCGCCCGCTGTGCGTGAACGCCACAATCGCCGCCGCCGACAACTGTTTGGCGATGTGATACGCCGCGTTGCTGAGCACGTCGCCAATCGGATGATAAATCCGCGTCCGCCGCCAATTCCAATGCGGACTGCCGTCAATCGCCAATTTATGCTCGACCGCCTCCGCCACGCGCACGACCAATTTCACCGCCTCTTCGGGATTGCGCCCAATCGCCGTTTCCGTGGTGATGACAATCGCGTCCGCGCCTTGAAAAATCGCGTTCGCCACGTCGTTGGTTTTGCCGCGCGCCAGCGCCGACTGCGCCTCGGCGCTGTCCAAAATTTGCGTCGCCACCAGCACCAATTTGTCCGCCGTGTTGGCGCGGTGAATTAAATTTTGCTGAATCACCGGCACGCGCTCGACCGCCAATTCCACCGCCAAATCGCCGCCCGCGACAATAATTCCGTCGGCGGCGTTGATGATGCCGTCGATATCGTCGAGCGCGTCTTCCTTTTCGATTTTCGCCAGCAACAGCGGCGGATTGACAAATTTCTCGGTAATGCGCCGGACTTTGTTGATGTCGTCGGTGCTACGCACAAACGGCACGGCGACGTAGTCGAAACCGATTTCTTTGCCGGCTTCCAAGTCGGCGAAGTCCTCCGGCGTAATCGACGGCGTGGACAGCGCGATGCCGGGCAAGTTGATGCCCGCGCCGCTGTGCAGGACGCCGCCTTGCGCGACGCGGCAACGCACGTCGGCGCCGGTGGCGCTGACGACTTCGAGTTCGATATTTTTTTCGTCGAGGAAAATCCGCGCTTTCGGCGCGACATCGCGCGGCAGTTGTTTGTAATTGGTCGAGAACAAAATGGCGGTGCCGACGGTCGCGGCGGCGGTGATGGTCAATTCCTGCCCCTCGCGCAATTCGATTTTGCCGCCGGCGATTTCGCCGACGCGGATTTTCGGTCCGCGCAAATCCTGCATCAGCGCGACGGCTTTGCCGGCGCGGCTGGCGGCTTCGCGCACGGCTTCGCAGGCGGCTTGATGCGTTTCGAGCGTGCCGTAGGCGAAATTACAGCGAAACACGTCCACGCCGGCGGCGATGAGTTGGCACAACGTTTCGACTTCAACCGACGCCGGTCCCAGCGTCGCTACAATGCGCGTTTGCCGCATAGTGTTGCTCCTTTTTTCAGTGGTTTTTCAGTGGGCAGTGGTTAGTGGGCAGTTAGCGGAGTTATTAGAGTTTAGAGTTGAGATATTAGAGTTTAGAGAGTGGAGTTTTATTTTTAAGACGCGCGAAGCGCACCCGCCGCTCAACTCTTAACTCTAAACTCTAATAACTTCCGCTCGCTGTCCACCGACCACTAAACTCGGCGGATTGTAAATATCCCGCCCGCCGGTATAAGACGCGACCGACCCCGAAAAGGCGGAATTTATGACAAAAATCACCGGCACAAAAAACGCGGCGCCCGTCGTGATTTTAGACCGCGACGGCACGATTATCGCCGACAAAAATTATTTGGCGCGCGCGGAACAGGTCGAATTGTTGCCGAACGCGGCGGCGGGTTTGCGGCAAATGCAACGCGCCGGTTGCCGCCTGCTGGTCGCGACTAATCAATCGGGCATCGGGCGCGGCTACTTCACCGTCGCCGATTATGAAAAAACGGCGGCGCGATTGGCGGCGATGTTGGCGGACGAAGGCGTGCGCTTGGACGGCGTGTATTATTGTCCACATTCGCCGGCGGACGGTTGCGCCTGCCGCAAACCCCGCGCCGGTTTGGTCGAACGCGCCGCGCGCGAATGGCGTTTTGCGTGGCGCGATTGCGTGGTGATTGGCGACAAACCGTCGGACATTGAACTCGGAAAAAATATCGGCGCGCGACTGTCGATTATTATCGGCGCGGAAAAAGGCGCCGCGGACGCGGCGGTCGCCGATTTGGTCGAGGCGGCGGCGGTGATTGAGAGTTGAGAGTTGAAAAGACCGCTGTCTGTTTTGACTCGTTCAATAATCTCCGACAGTCGCCCATATATTGCCGCTTCGCGGCGACTGTCGGAGGTCATTAAACAGGTCAACTCAACTCTCTTAATTCTCAATTTTTTTTCAACTCTCAACTCTAAACTCTAAACTCTAAACGCTCAACTCTCCCACCAAAACTTGCCCGCCCGCTCTTGACACTGCCGCGCTTGCCTCCGACAATCCCACAATTCGGTTTTGGCGGCGGGCGGTGGTGAATTTTCGCGGTCGTTCGGCGCCGGATTGACCGGTAAATTGCTTAAATCTTTATCTGTGAAAGGAATAGCCAAATGCAAATTTTGCCCAAAAGCGCGGCGGTCGTGTTATTCGCGGCGGCAATGTTGAACGGAGCGCGGAGCGACGAAGCCGCGCAAGTTAAAAATGACCTCGCGGCGGTGCAAGCCGAAATGACGGCGTTGCGCGCCGAAATGGCGGCGCAACGCGCGAACACCGGCGGCGAGCCGGAAGCGTTGCGGAGCGCCAACGGCAACGCCACTTTGCGCCTCGGCGGCGACTTCCGCGCGCAATATGCGACCGGCTGGGCTAACGATGTCCATAATGCGGCGGGCGAGGGCGGCGGCAATAAAAAATCGCAAGGCACGGGTTGGGCGATTTCCACTGCGCATTTGACTTTCGATGTTGATTTGGCGGCGGACACCCGCGCTTATGTTTCGTTGAGCGTCAACGGCGACGGCACCACCGGCGTCGGCAACCTCGTTGACAACGCTTATTTTGAATGGCGCAACGTCGGCGGCGCCGAGGGCTTCGCGCTGAAAGTCGGTTTGCAATACATTCCGTTCGGGATGTATGGCAACGACGATTTTGGCGGCTACCAATTCGGCGAAGAGCAAGCCGCGTTGATTTCCACGCCGTTATATTTTACGTGGGGGAAAAATTTCGCCGGCGGCTTCCGCAACGCGCCCGTCGGCGTCGGCGACTTCGGCTTTCTCGGCTCGTCCGCCGCGCCGATGGGCAATGCCAACCTCGGGCTGTTCACGCAACATAATTGGAACGACGAAGTGATGCTCAAAGCCGGCATTATGGCGTCGCCCATCAACGGATTAAGCGGCAAACACACCACGTTCGGCAATGACGCCGGCGTGAATAATCACAACGAATACCGCAGTTTGGGCTTCACCGACCACGTCGTCGCCTTGCTGTATAATCCGGGTTGGCTGGAAGGTCTGCATTTAGAGGCGTCTTACGTCGGGCAATTGGACGACGGCTACGGCGAGTTTTGGACGGACGCTAACGGAAACATTAGTCATCAACAACCGCAAGGCGGCGGCGTGAAGAGCGCCGGCAATTCCGGTTACACGCCGTCGGTGGACATCGCGGCGGTCTATAAAGTGAATGACAAATTGAAATTTGTCGCGGAAGGCGTGGTTACGTGGAATGCGTATTACGGCGAAGGCACGGAATGGGGCGCGGCGGTCGGCGCGGACTATCGTTTGACCGACAAATTGACGTTAGCCGCGCGGCTCGACACGCTGAACGGCTCTTACGACGACGGACTTGTTCCGATGAAAAGTTTGACGTGGTATCGGGCGAACTTCGGCGGCAAATACGATTTCGGCAACAGTATCTACGTCAAAGCGCAATACTATCACGATTGGCTCTGCGCCAGCGGCTACGACGACGGCAACTGGAAAGACGCCGACGGCATCATCCTCGAAACGGGCTACTCGTTCTAAACCCATTTCAGCGCCAACGCCATAAACATAAAAAATGCCGCGCCCGCAATGGCGCGGCGTTTTTTTATTTTAATTGAAAATCATTATCGGCTCCGGCAAGGGTTTAAGAGTTTAAGCGGTTTAAGATTCTTAATAATTTTAAGCCGCTTAACTTCACCGCCACGTCGTCGCCAAAATGTAGAGAAACAAGGCGGCGAAAGACCATTTGAAGAAGCCGATGACGATTTTATCGCCGATGGAATGTTTCGGCGGCTCTTGTCGCGGAGCGCAAGGGCAGTCGTCGGAATATAAGAAGTAGGCGGCTTGATTCGGTAACATAATTTTCTCTCCGTAGGCAGGTTTTGTGTTTGATTAAAACAGCCACCCTGCCACTTGGAAAAACAGATAGCCGGTGGCAAAGAATAATACAATTAAGTTACAGGCGGTAGTATTACTGATTAGCGGTTTCGGCGATGGCGTGGCGCGGGCAGTTTGGGCAACAATCGTCGCGAAAATTAGAATTGAAAATCATTTTCGGCTCCGGCAAGAGTTTAAGAAGTTTAAGCGGTTTAAGTAACTTAAGCGTGAAAATCGCATTGTCAAAATTTATTCTCGAAAATACGGTGGAAAATGGCTAATCAGTCGGTTCAAGATTCGGTAAGTATCAAATTATTGCTCGACGACAGCAATTTAGAGCAAAATTTGCGGGAATCGCAAAAAAAAATCGGACTCTTTGCCGCTGAAACCCAAAGTATTCTAAACAACCTCGCCGCCGCCAAGCCGTTGACCGATTTATCAACCGCGCTCGGCGTCGATGCCGCGTCCGCCGCGAAAGTCGCCGCGACCGCGATGAACGCCTTTGGCATGCAGGCGAAAGATATGACCGGCATCGCCGACGTGTTGACCGTCGCGGTATCGCACAGCGGGATGTCGCTTGACGACGCGGCGGGGGCGCTGGGCACCCATTCCGTAAAGCGCTCGACCCGCCGATAATTGCGCGTGCGAATAATCATCGCCTTAAAAGGCGCGGCAATTTTGGAACGCACACTAACCTTCGCTTCGCTCGGTTTGAATAGAACATTTCCCAATCGGTAATTTCTCCGCGCCCTCCGTGCCTCCGTGAGAAAAAGATGTAGATAACAGATTTAATTTCGTTATTCTTAATCGTTTAATTGTTTCCTCCCCCCGACCCCAAAACCGCAAAACAAAATATGGCAACGTCCGAACCGCCGCCGACCGACTCGACCCGCGAGGTGTATATCGCGCGTCAGCCGATTCTTGACCGGCGGGGCAATCTTTACGCTTATGAATTGTTGTTTCGTAGCGGCGCGGCGCGCAACGCCGCCAACGTCGTGGACGCGACCGCCGCGACCTCGCAAGTCCTCTGTAACTCGGCGACGGTCGGAATGGACAAATTGGTCGGGCGGCACAAGGCGTTTGTCAATTGCAACCGCGATGTTTTGTTGAAGGATTTTGTCGGCTTGTTAGACCCGAAAACGTTCGTCCTCGAAATTTTGGAAGACGTGCAAATCGACGACGCGGTGCTCGCGGCGGTGGAACGGTTGCACGCCAAGGGCTACATTATCGCGTTGGACGACTTTGTGTTTAATCGCGAGGAAATCACGCGCGCGCAGTCGGTGATGGGGCATATCGCGCTCATCAAAATCGATTTAAGTTTATGTCCGCGCGAAACGTGGGCGCCGGCGGCGAAGTTCATCAAACAAAACCACAAAGTCGCGCTGGCGGAAAAAGTCGAAACCGAAGCCGATTTTATCGCGTGCAAAGCGGCGGGTTACGATTTGTTTCAGGGCTATTTTTTCGCCAAGCCGGAAATGTTGTCGGCGGGCGAAATCAACACCAAGGCGATGAGCGTCATTTCGCTGTTGCAGGCGATACGCGCCAACCCCGAAGTCGCGAACGTTACGCGGGAATTAAAATCGGCGGCGGACTTGACGGTGCAAATGTTGCAGTTTATCAATTCGGCGGCGATGGGTTTGCGCAATCCGATTTCGTCCATTCAACACGCCGTGACGATGTTCGGCTTGAAAAATTTGGAGCGTTGGCTGATGCTGATGCTCTACGCGCAAAACACGGCGGCGGGCGGCGACCCGCAAAATTCGCCGTTGTTCGACAACGTAACGCAACGGGCGAAAATGATGGAAGGCATCGCGAAAAACGTCGCGCCCGCGAACCGCGCCCTGCACGACAAGGCGTATTTGACCGGCGTGATGAGCCGGATAGACGCGCTGTTCCAAATTCCGCTCGAAAGAATCGTCAGCGAATTTAAGTTGGACGATGAAATCGGCGCGGCGGTGTTGCGCGGCGAGGGCGAGTTGGGGCAAATGTTGCAATTGACGGCGGCGCACGAAACGGAGAACTTTGCCGAAGTCGCGCGCCTCGCCGGCGAGTTGTCGATAACGGACGCGCAATTCAGCCAAATCACCGCCGCGTCCTACATGACGAACAACTTGTTGAGCGGGGACAAGAGCAATTAAAAATTACAAACACGAATAAACACGAAAAGAACTTAACCCAAATTTTCACGAAACCGAACGAAGCGAAGGTTAGTGGGCTTTCCAAATTTTTTGTTTCTCACAGAGGCACAGAGACACAGAGTTCCACAGAGAAAAATGAAAGCGTTTTATTTTTTATTTTTCTTCTCTTTTCTCTCTCCGTGCCTCTGTGGCTCTGTGAGAAATCTCCGGCTCTCAATTCGTGTTAATTCGTGTAATTCGTGGACAAAAAATCGCTAATTCCTATATTTTTAATTCTCAATTTTTAATTGTTCTTATTCCGCGAGGTTTTATGCCGCTCATTCAGCCCTTTGCCGGTTGGCGCTACGACCCCGGTAAAGTCGATTACGCCAAAGTCGCGACGCCCCCTTACGATGTCATCGACGCCGCCCAACAAACCGCGCTTTATCAACGCGACGACCGTAATCTCATTCGCCTGATTTTAGGGCGGGAATTTCCCACCGACACCGACGCGGACAATCGTTACAGTCGCGCCGCGGCGCATCTCGACGCCTGGCGCGCCGAGGGTTTGTTCGTCGGCGACCAGCCGGCGATTTACGTTTATCAAATGGACTTCACGCTCGGCGAAGAGACCGTCTCGCAACGCGGCTTTTTCGCGCGCGTGTTGTTGAGCGACTGGTCCACCGGCGGCATTTATCCGCACGAAAAAACGCTGTCGGGACCGAAAGCCGACCGGCTGAAATTGATGCGCGCCACGCGCGGCAATTTGGAGCCGGTGTTCGGCTTGTTGACCGACCCGACCGGCGGCGTTTCGCAATCGCTCTATCAAATGTGCGACTACGACACGGCGGCGGATTTCACCGACGGCGACGGCGTGCGGCATCGCTTGTGGGTTTTGGACAGTCCCGCCGCCGCCGAGTTTTGCCGCGGGTGCGGACGCGAACATATTTTCATCGCCGACGGGCATCACCGCTACGAAACGGCGTTAAATTATCGCAATGAAGTCCGCGACGCGATGCGACGCGCCGGACAACCCGTCGGCGAATTCGGCGCGCTCGCCGAGGATTATATTATGATGTATATCGCGCCGGACAGCGACCCGGGGCTGGCGATTTTCCCGACGCACCGCTTGCTCTACGGCGTCGCCGGTTTGGACACTTTGCTGAAACGTCTGACGACGAATTTTACCGTGGCGAAAGTTGCCGACCTGACCGCGCTACGAAAAAAAATGAGCGAGCATTTGGCGCCGGCGTTCGGCTGGATAACGGGCGCGGGAATGTATTTCGTTGGCTTGGACGACGACGCGGTGATGAATACGCGGGCGGCGGACGCGGTGCCGGCGTGGCGGAAACTCGACGTGGCGGTGTTGCACTTGTTGATTTTGGACGACCTGCTCGGCATTGACGAAGACAAGTTAGCCCGCAAAGAAAATCTGTTTTACACCCACAGCGCCGAAGACGCGCTGAACGCGGTCAAGACCAAACGTGACGGCATTCAGGGCGCGTTTTTGCTCCGCCCGACGACGATGGAACAAGTGCGGCAGGTCAGCCGCGCCGGCGCGACGATGCCGCAAAAAAGCACCTATTTTTATCCGAAAGTCGCGTCGGGAATGGTGCTGAATTTCTTTTGGTAGAGCGAAAGAGCAATTAAAAATTAAGAATTAAAAATTAAAAATTGTGGAGTTTGATTTTCAAAATCGCGAAGCGAAATTTGATAGTTAAACTCCACTTAAAATTCTTTTCCTATTGGCGCGACTGCCGGAGATTGGCGATGAACGAAAATCTAAACTTTACGGTGGACGCCGCGCCGAATTTCAAGGTGGAGTCGCGGGTTTTAGCCGGCGGGGTGCCGCTGGTGAAAATTACGGGGCGAATGATGGGCGACGCGGTGTTGGACACGACCGGCGCGATGTTCGACCAATTCGCCGCCGTTACGACCAACTTGTTTTGCGATTTGAGCGAATGTCGCTTTTTATCCTCAATGGCTTACAGTTTTATTTATCAATTGTCGATGCAACGGCAGGAGAAAGGCAAAAAAATGGTTCTCATCGCCGCCGACCCGCAAGTGTGCAAAGTGATTGCGCTGACCGGTATGGAAAATGATTTTGCTTTTGTGGCAACGTTAGACGCGGCGCAGGAAATAGAATGAACGGTTCCGATTTTACTATCGACACGCGAATGTTGAACAACGGGGCGCCGTTAATCACCATCGTCGGACGACTGATGGGGCAGGCGTTGTGGAAGCAGGCGCAAGAGTTGTTGGACCGCTACGCCGCCGTGAACACGACGGTTTTTGTGGATTTGTCCGCCTGCGTTTTTTTTTCGAGCGCCGCGTTCAGTTGCCTGCACCAACTCGCCAACCAACGCCACTCCTTCGGCAAGGACTTGGTCGTCATCGGCGCCAGCCAGCAAATCCGCCAAGTCATCTGCCTGATGAATTTAGACCCGTATTTCACCTTTATCGACACGCCGGAAGAAGCCGAGGCGTGGGCGTAAATAGAGTTCAGAGTTGAAAGTTGAGACACGTTCTCCGTAATTGTTAATTGTAAATTGTGAATTGTTAATTGACCTCCGCGACCACTTTCATTCCGTCGCTCAATTTCACCACGCCGTCGGCGACGAATTTTTCGCCGGCGACCGCGCCGGACAGCACCGCCACGCGCCCGTCGCGCCGCGCGCCTAATTTTATTTCCCGCCGCGCCACCGTTCCGGTCGCGTCGTCATAAATAAACAAAAATTGCCGCTCGCCCACGCTCAACACCGCTTTTTCCGGCGCCGTTACCACCTCGACGACGCCGAGCGCCAATTTCACGATTAACAACATTCCGGGGTAGAGACGCCGCCCGTCGTCGCCGTTCGGCACGACGCCGCGCGCGGTCGCGCTGTGCGTCGCTTCGTGCAGGCGCGGCGCAATCATCGCGATTTTGCCGGTGAAAACCGCGTCGGGATACGCCTCGTTGGTAACGGCAAATTCCTGCCCGACCCGCAATTGCGCGAGATATTTTTCCGGGATGTTGAAGTCAACTTTGATTGCCGACAAATCGTCAAGCGTGGTGATGACCGTGCCGGGACTGACCAAATCGCCGACGCTGACCGCCCGTTTGCCCAATTCGCCCGCGAACGGGGCGCGGATATGGCGGTCGTCCAAACGCGCGCGGGCGATGGCGAGCAACGTTTCCGCGCGGGCAAAAGCCGACTGCCGCGCTTCGAGGTCTTTCGCCGAAATCGTTTTTTCGGCGCGGAGGCGATTGAACCGTTGCAACTCCCGCGCTTCTTCCGCCAAATTTATTTCGGCTGACCGCAACGCCGCGACTTCCTCTTCGGTAACCAATTCGACCAACAATTTGCCGGCGGGCACGCTCTCGCCGTCGGTGAAATACACGGCGGCGACTTTTTCCTGCGCCCCCGCCGTAATGACGGTGGCTTCGTTGGCGCTCGCCGCGCCGAGGGCTTCGACGGTTTGCGTAAATTTTTCCGGCGCGAGCGTCGCGACCACGACGCGCGGCGCCGCCGTTTCGCGCGGGGCGGGCGGCGCGGCATTGTTGGCGGTCGCCGAGCGATAGAGCCAGCCCGCCGCCAACAAAATCGCCAGCCCCAGCGCCGTTTCTCCGATTTTTTTCCATTGCGGGCGTAAGCGCGGCATCAGTAGCGTCCAAAATAATTACGAATTAAAAATTACAAATTACGAAGCGAATTGTTTAATAACCGGCGTATTGCCGTCGGCTTTAGCCGACGGCGCTCCGGTTTAGAACCTATCCTATTATCAACGGCGTCGTCCCGATAGGGACGAAATGTCGGTAGAAAAAGCCACCCGAAAAAATCCGTCCCGTAGGGACGGAATGTTGGTTAATGATAATTAAACCGACATTGCGTCCCTAACGGGACGCGACTTTATGGCGGCGGCGTTTCTACCGACAGATTGCCCCTAACGGGGCAAACAGCCGATTAGTT